>JACVIW010000184.1 GCA_015711695.1 Candidatus Geohydrothermomicrobium daggyaiense | reverse complement strand
TTGTTATTTGTTTCAATCTTGCTTTTTTCATCATTACCAAGTCTGGATAAAGGTGGTAGTATGATCTCGCCACTCTTCACCTGGGGGGCTCGTTTTTTCAGGGGAAGTTCAGTGGCTGTGTCGAAAAATTACTTAAGGGTAGCTGGCAGGTTCTCGTGGGCAGGAGGGAAGGCAAGTCTTGTGAATAAACCCTTTTATCTGCTGCCTCCGGCCTGCCAATGCCTCAATGCGGTTCACTTTTTCGTGAGGTGGCATCTTGAAGGGAAGGAGGGATTTTCAAGTGGACCGAAGACCTGAAATGGACAGAAGGGAAGTTGCGCTTGAACTTGTGAAGCTCGGGGCTACCACTGGGTTCATTGTTCCCGGGGAGAAGCCGGATTTCGGCATTTTGCTCAAAGCGTATGCTGAAGCATTTGAGGCGGTAATTGAAAGCGAGCGCACGCCCATGCTAAGGAAATGACGCCCTGCGCTTGATTTATCGGCTTTACGCTGGGGAGCGATTTCTCGATATATCCGGATGTTTGATTTTCTTTCATGAGTTTGTGCTTTTGTATATCCGTTTGTGGTTAGCGCTTGTAGTGCTCTGGCGTTTCTTTTACCATAGTATTTGCTGCGCAAGCTCAGACTATGCGCTTCTTTAAGTTTTTGATACGGGCGTTTAGCTCAGCGGGAGAGCGCCTGCCTTACAAGCAGGAGGTCGGCGGTTCAAATCCGTCAACGCCCACCATTTCATGCAACTCGCCAGCGGTTTGAAACGCCGACCGTAATTTGGTGCCAGGCACCATTTTACGGTTTTTCACGAAATACAAGGGAGTGTGCAGAACCTTTAATGCCTCGCAAAAGCGCTTTCAT
Source organism: Candidatus Geohydrothermomicrobium daggyaiense (assembly GCA_015711695.1). GTDB lineage: Bacteria > Actinomycetota > Geothermincolia > Fen-727 > JACVIW01 > Geohydrothermomicrobium > Geohydrothermomicrobium daggyaiense. The sequence goes on along the minus strand of JACVIW010000184.1, from coordinate 4,244 downwards.
AGCGGAATTACGCGCGTAGTGCCCATCATAACCGTAATTCGGTGCCTGGCACCAAATTACGGAAAGAGGATTTGAAATTCGCGTCAAGCGTCTAATACGGCATAATACAGGGGAGAGTCGCGCAGTGCCTCATCGAGTGTCGTCTACCTGAAATTGAGCGTGAAGAGGGAGTGCCTCGGGTCACTTTTCTCATGAGGGGCGCCCTTGCTCATATTCCTTGGTACTGAAGGGGAGTGTTTCCGGAATCTGCGTCGTGAATGCGTTAATCCTTGTGGTCATTACTAGAGCGCTATGCAGGACTGGAGCCGTATTGTCTATTTCCACATCTGGGGAGGCGGTCCGGAAGGTTTCTGTTGTCTGGGTCGCTGTTCCGAACGGGGCTGTGCTTGATAAGTTGAAGGTGCGGCTGGTCGAGCGGGTTGGTGCGGTCCGATCCGCTGTGGATCTGGTGTGGCAGGCGGCCGTTGCGGCGCTGCCGGGACGGTCCTCACGGGCGTTGAACCTCGGGGACTTTGCCCGTAGCTGGGGAGGTGCGCTGGGTAGGTTTGCTCCTCTCGTGAGAACACAGTTGGGATACCGCTCACTATGACCGCGAGACCTATAAGGCTGACTACGACCGCAATATCTAGCCCGACCAGGAAGTTACCGTACTCGTTGTAGTAAGCCTCGCTGATTGAGCTGCTCCCACCCTCATAGGTGGCGACCGATGTTATCTATGCCATCGCTTTGCCAGCGCTGATAATCCTGGTGTCGGACATTATGGCGAGGACTACCAGTGCCATGGCGACCAATAGCCTTACCACGCCGCATACTTTACTCAAGATTAATACCCCCTTTCCACAGACATGCTCGAAAAGCGGGAATTAAGCGCCTTGCACCGAATTCGCCGAAGCACTGCACAGAATCATTGGTGAGAATCTTTATCACAACTTTGATTACTCGAGCCATCGAGCAGCTCAAGTAACCGTCTCGCATCCGAGAACATGCTGATATTATTGAACAGGCAGTATCCTCTGCTGAACTCGGAGCAGATTCTTGCAAGTTGCATGAGGTCTTCTTCCGTATAGGCGTATTTGTAGCCTCCTTTCCCGTGAAGCCTGAAGTAACCGATTTCACTTTTAATAATCTCTCTTGAAAATGGGTCAAGAGCGGGAAAGAGCCCGAGTTCAGCGCAGATTGATTTTATCTGCTCCGTTTGCCACTCGCCACGCAGTTCCAGAAAGAGTGAAAATTCCGCCGGTTTTATATTGAAGAAAAACTCTCTCATGCTGGAGATGTTATCGGCTGTGGGGGCGAAGCTCGATGGGCACTGGAAAAGAATTCCGGTTGCGCCGAGGGCTTCCGCGAACTCTTTCGTGATTTCCCAGGCTTCTTTTACTTCCCGTGTGTTCTTGAATGAACCGTAATTCTCAGGGTTTCCGGGACTCTTTTTCAGTCTTCTGTAAGTGGGGGAGGTGTGCCTGTGAGTTATGACCTGCCACGCTTTTATCAGGAACTCGAAATCTTCGGGCGCTTCCGCCTTCCACTTTCTGGCAGTTTTGATTTTAGGCGGCTGGTAAAATGTTTGCTGGATTTCTACAACGGGAAACGTCGAGTAGTACTTGTCTCTGGATACAGGAAAACCGCAGCACCCAATTTTTATCGTCCCGTCTGTCTGGCGGTCGCAACTCTTACGAGTTTTCATTTTCGTCGTAAAGATTGATTGATGTAGATACTTTCCGGTTTTCTGGTTGTTAACATGTCACGTGGATAAGGGCAGCCACTTTCTTCTCCTTTGAGTCCCAGGCGCTGTTGAGTTTGGCGACTGCCTCGTCGGAAGAAAGTTCAACGAGTTCTATTCCCTGATCTTGAGCCCACTTCTTTGCGTCCTCATCAACGTGCGCGGCGCTCGCAGTGCCGAGACCCACAATGATGAGGTCGGGCTTATCTCCTCCACAAGTCAGGCGTTCAATATTCTCCTTTGTGATTCTGTGGGAGCCAAACATCAAAAGTCCGCCTTTGCGGTTTTCTGTGGTTCCGTCAGTATGGATGAGGACATCGCACTTGTATTTCTTTCCGTCTATTGTGATTGTGCCAAAAGAGAAGGAGTCTACTTTCACGGGCACCACCCCTGAGTCTTTTTCACCAAATACGGCAGATGAGTCTGTTCTGTATTTATTATATGCCTGTATCCCGCACGGGAAATGTAGGTAAAAAACGCACCCCGCTCGGGGCGCGTTTTCCGCTTTGATCTTCGATTGGAGAGTTCATAAGGTGAAGATGCCCGCTACGAACTGCCAGATTTTTTCCAGCCAGATGCCCCTCCCACCTGATTTGTTACTTTTTGGCTACCGTTGCGGGTAACATAATCCTGGATGGCTGGATCAAAGTTTTTTCTCCTTTTTGAAACGGAGAGCCTCCTTTTCTATTTCGGCGCTGTTCTGTGCCAGTTTCTCTATCTTTTCGAGCGCTTCCTGCGCTTTTTTCGCATGGGAAGTCCAGTCAACCTGTTCACCTCTTGCTATACTCTCGAGCGCGTCGCTGCATTTCCTCAGAAGCGATGCCCAGAGCGCCCCTATCATCTTTTCGCTGTCAACCGCTTTCATTATTATCTTCTGGTATTCCACGTAGTTTCCCACCCCTGAGAGTGCCGAGATGTTTCTATAATAGCCCTCGGCTATTCCCAGCATTCTTCTGTACCTCAAGACCGTGAGCCTGATTTCCCTGAGCCTGGACGCTACCCCGGAGATTTTCCCCATATCGCCGCTCGCAAGTATCGCGATGGGCCCGTCTTTCGTGTTTCTCAACTCCGAGCCAATGGCGATGGCGGCACCGAACGCCCGATTACCTTGGCGCATGTATTTCTTTGCCTGTTCGGTTTCCTTCTTGCAGCTTAAACCAGCGCTCGAAATGGCAAGCAGAAGAATAAGGAGAACCGCAAGTCGCGTGAAGAACGCTTTATGAGGTCTTGTTTCGATGCCAGTTTCCATGCCGTTCATAACGCCCCCTTTTTGTCGGAGGATATGAAATCCCAAACCACGCGTTTTGTTTCGCAAGTAAATTCTACCTGAATGGCGGTTGATATTCCCCGGGCAACAGGATGGATTTTTCGATTACCTCATCCCCGAGCCCTGCCGTATGGGATGCTCTGAGACAACCAGATTGATGGATAAAAAAGGCGCCCCGCGCGGGGCGCCTTTTTCGCTTGATCTGGAAAGTCATCAGGTGAAGATGCCCACTATGAACTGCCATATTCTCTTCCAGATGGAGGATTTGCCGGATGGCTGGCTTTCCTTCCTTTCGAGAGCCTTAAGGTATGGGATGTGCTTATCGTGGGCTTTCTTGATCAGTTTGTCCATGACAACCTTCTTCTTGCCCCACATTGTGAAGGTGGTAGTCTTCCGCTCTCCATGGTGGAAGGTTTTGACAGTTACCTTGAGATTTGGATCTGGAGACTGGAGGTCCTCGAGCTGGAATACATAAGCTTTGGTCTCGTTATTAAGCGTATCCTGGATGTGTGCATCCCCCACTATCTGGTAGCCTTCAGGGGCGTCCACGCTTATGTCAACTTCCCATTCGGAGTCGGTTGTGAGTATTACCGGGTAGAAGTCGGGGTTGATCTCGAAAACGTTGAAGTCTGGGTAAACTATCTCGAGGAAGGAACCAGTGATTATCACCGACTGACCTGCCTGTATCCTCGCAACGATGTTGCCCTGCTTGTCCTTTCCTATTGTCTTTATGATCTGGAACTTGGTGTTGGCAGTGTCTTTCACACCGTCCCTGTCAATGAAGTCCTTGAAGTCTTTTGCCTCCACGTACCTTCCGGCATAGACCGTCTGATTCGCCTGCTCATCCGCATATCTCGCTATCTCCAGGTACTTGCCCACGCCAGGCACTCCAAGCGCGCACGTGCCGAGCGGGTTTGTGTAGCCTGAGGAGAATGCTGTTCCGTACTGATACACCTCGAAGAACCTGCTTGGCGGAACATTGGATGTGCCGAACTGGTTGATGAACTCGCTTGATGTTACCGCGAACACCTTCTTATGGACGTTTTCAAGTGGTTCCTTGGTGTTCACTGTCTTGTGACCTGTCTGGTCAACGATGTGGATTTCGACCGAGTTCACGATTCCAGTCGGGCAACCCTGGTACTCCTCGAATCCCGGGGTGTTGGGCATCAGGTCATCGTTGTCATAGACACCGTCGCCGTCTGAATCCTTGTCTATCTTAACAACGACTTCCTTCACCTCTTCGAGGTTTCCTGCGCG
>JACVIW010000183.1 GCA_015711695.1 Candidatus Geohydrothermomicrobium daggyaiense | reverse complement strand
AAAACAATAGATCCTGGAAATATTATGAACCCAGGGCGGATGGGCATTTCATCCGGCCCTTCACGGCAAAACGGTAGTCAGTGGATTGTGTGAAAAGGAGGATCGATGACAGGAGTATGGGAAATTGACAGAAAAGGCAGGATTGCTGTTCTCAAAATTGATAAGCCCCCGCTTAATCTCGTGGTAGTGGACGATATCTATGAGCTTGGCGAGAAAATGAGCGAGTTGAGAATGGATGATGAAATCCGTTGCGTGGTGCTTACTGGCTCGGGAAAGGCTTTTATAGGGGGTGCTGACGTCAGTATGTTTCCAGAGATGGATCCGACAAGCGCGGCATTTTTATTGAAGGCGGGTCACAGGGTACTGAGGGAGATAGAGGAGATGGAAAAGCCGGTGATCGCTGCTGTAAATGGGTACGCTTTTGGAGGAGGCTGCGAAGTCGCTCTCGCGTGCGATATAAGATTGTGTTGTGTAAGCGCGAAATTTGGTCAGCTTGAAATAAATTACGGGATTATTCCGGGATGGGGGGGCACCCAGAGGCTCGCGAGAATCGTGGGTTACGGGAGAGCGCGTGAACTCGTGCTCACGGGTAGAATGATTGACGCGCGGGAGGCGTACCAGATAGGACTTGTTTCCCAGGTTACTGCAGATGATACGCTACTTGATGAGGCAATGAACCTTGCGAAGATCTTAGCCGAAAAACCGCCCATTGCTGTCGCCCTAGCGAAAGACGCGTTGAATGCCGCAGCTGAATCTTCAATCCCGATGGGTGGCAGTTTTGAGGCTCTTTCATGCGCTATTACAATGGGAACTGAGGATTGCGCTGAGGGGGTCAGGGCTTTCATTGAAAAAAGAAAGCCGGAATTCAAGGGGAAATAAGGTTAAATCAGGCATACTCGGAATTTCTGTATTAACATATCTGGCAGTGTTCGGTATTCAGATAAGGTTGGGGAAGAAATGGGAAGCAATGATGAAAACATCGAGCATCTGAAGATACAAAAAGAACGGTGGGAAAGGGAAACATTAACCCGCTCCCTCAAGGAACGCCCCGAAAGAAAAGAGATTTTTGAGACGGTTTCAGGGCGGGGAATCGAGAGGCTATATGGTCCGTGGGATATCGAGGATTTCGATTATATGAGGGACCTCGGGTTTCCGGGTGAATATCCTTTCACAAGGGGAATCCATCCAACCATGTATCGGGGAAGATTATGGACAATAAGGCAGTTCATGGGTTTTGCTGATCCTGACGAGTCTAACAGAAGGCTTAAATATCTTATCGAAAAGGGGGCGCCCGGACTGAATGTGGCTTTTGATTTGCCGACTATTCACGGTTTGAACTCGGACCATCCGCTTGCAAAGGGTGAAGTGGGCAGGGATGGCGTGCCAATCGATTCTCTTGAGGACATGGAAAGACTTTTTTCAGGTATCACTCTTGAGGAAGTTAGCACTTCACTCGTGATCGCATATCCGCCCATTCCGTCAATGTACTTCGCTCTTGCCAGAAAACAGGGAGCGGATTTTCGTAAGCTCAGAGGGACCTTTCAGAATGACAGCATTTGCCGTGATGTTGCGGCAAATGTTCGCGTCCTTCCTCGCAAGGCTGAGCTTAAACTATGCACTGATGTGGTTGAATACTGCACTTACAACGTCCCGCTTTGGTATCCAATAAGCATCGTGGGTTACCAGATCAGAGAAAAGGGATGCACTGCTGCTCAGGAAGTTGCTTTTACGCTAAGTGAGGGGATTGAGTTCGTGAGCGCTTTTCTCCAAAGGGGTCTTGATGTGGATAGCTTTGGCCCAAGGCTTTCCTTCATGTGGAACGCTCACAACGATTTCTTCGAGGAGATAGCGAAATACAGAGCAGCGAGGAGGATGTGGGCGAGGATAATGAAAGAGCGTTTTAAGGCGCAGGATCCGAGATCGATGATGATGAGATTCCATACGCAAACCGCGGGATGTTCGCTGACCGCGCAACAGCCGTTAAACAATATTGTTCGGGTTGCTATCCAGGCTCTGGCTGCTGTGCTCGGTGGTACTCAGAGTCTTCACACGGATTCCTACGATGAAGCTCTTGCACTTCCGACGGAGGAATCTCTTAAGGTGGCGGTAAGAACCCAGCAGATTATCGCAGAGGAAAGCGGTGTTGCAAATACAGTTGACCCACTTGCGGGTTCCTATTTCGTTGAAAAGCTCACCAGCGATATCGAAGAAGAGGCATGGGAGTACATAAAGAGGATAGACGAACTCGGGGGAATGATTGAGGCTGTTGAAAAGGGTTATATCCAGCGCGAAGTAGCGAGAGCTGCCTGGCGTTACCAGGAGGCGGTTGAGAGTGGGCGTCAGGTCATAGTGGGAGTGAACAAATATATTGAGGAAAAAGAACCGCCCATAAACATTTTGAAAATTGGAACGGAGATAGAGGAAGCCCAGAAAGAGAGAATAGCTATACTCAAGGAAAAAAGAGATGGTAAGAAATGCCGTCTCGCGCTGGAGAAACTCCGCGACGCTGCTTACCATGATCTAAATCTTTTTGAACCAACGATGGACGCGGCTCTGGCTTATGCGACTCTGGAAGAGATATGGGATGTTTACCGTGAAAGATACGGTGTTTTCAAAGAATCGGATCAGATGGTTGAATCCATTTAGGCGTTGTTTCTTATCATAGTATTCTTATCATAGTAATCTGTAAGTACGCTTTAAGTTTCGAACCCCGTGGTCGAAAAAATCGAACGGTTTTTTACAGGCGTTCGTTTCTCACTTTTAAACCATGTGAAATTTAGCTTCCATCCTTATTTGGTTACAGTTAAAGCATAAACAGAGATGTAGCGCTCGAAGTTGTAACGCTCGCGTTTACCTTCTCCCATACTCCTCCCGGGACTTTCACTTTAATTTGAGCTTTGACAGGAATACGTAAGAGGAGACTCCAACGCTTCGGAATTTTAAGCAAGAAGAGCCAAGGCTTGAACCGAAGGCGTCGCCACCAAGGGTTACAGCTGAGTTCATTGTACCTGAAGGGAGATTGAGCGCAGAACAGGTCCTAAAGCAGGCTTTTTAAGGCAAATTTGATAATATCTCCGTTTCTCGCAGAAAGGTTGGTTGCGCGTGAAACAAATGCAACATAATTTCCCTTTTCCGATAATAAAGCTGCATACCCATAATCGTTTTGGACTGTAGCTGATGTCGTGGTGGAACAGCATTAAATAGACCCCGTGACAATATCTTTCTGCTATAGCGGTGCTTTTTCTGTCCCGTGATTGACTCCGAAGTTGGTCTGGTACGACCAATACGCAGCACGTGCTCTGTCAATTTATCCGTCAAAACTACAGCGCATACCAGCAGCGCCCGTTAAGAAGGTCATGCAGCAGATCAGTTGCCCCGTGTTGTGGTTTTTCCGGCGAATTTACCTTAATCCCCGGTATTAAATCCGAGCGTCGTCTCCATGGGTGGAAAGCCACACATTAACCATCCCGGATATTGAGGTTGAACCAATTGCCAGTAGCCAATTGCGCCTGTCGATGTTGTTGAAGAGCAGAGAATTTTGCCTGTTCCGATTTCCTTGGTGTAGACCTGGTCCATACCCCTCGGGTTCTACTTGGAATCTGGATACCTCCGATTCAAAAGATACATATTTCCTTCAGAAGATATTGAAGGATAACCACTGTTGATATCTTACGCATCGCCCAGTGCATTAAGAGAACAACAGGCAATCTACCCGGTTAAAATCCTTGCGGTAAACATGAGATATTCCGTGGTTTTCCACTTCGAAATTCTCGCCCACGATTCAGAAGCGGCATGTCTTCCATCTAAGGAGATTGTTGGAATGTGACTCTCATTGTCATCAGGAACACCACTGTCGTATGTTGAGCAGCATATGATTTCCCCAGTTTTAAGGTCTTATTTCATATATTATCCTATGTAACGCCCAGCGGATTGCTGCCGAAGTTGTCTGCCTAGATATTCAAGAGCGACTTATTTTTTCGAAGGAAATCGTGGTATAGCCGCTCGAGTTGTTTCCCGGTGTGCTCTCTCCAATCGTCGAGCAGCAAATGATATCTTTCATTTCAGAACACTTACGGCAAATCTTTCAACCTGGATTTTTTTATTGGCATAAAACTAATGAAGCTTTAACACGGGATCTTTTCACTTACTTGCAGTGTCGGATGAATAATAATAATACATAAAACGCCTGCCGCTTTAATGGAATGCATAGAAATTCAAACAATAGGAATTTATCATGATATTGGCATTTGTAACAAAGGTCAGAGATTTTCTTGCTACAAGCGGTTGAAATCCTTCATCGAACAGACACGATTTATTTTTTGTTCCCGGATGAAGTGATATTTCTAGTGTTATCATAACTACTGCCGTAAATACTGGCTTAGAAGTATTGGCCTCGATGGCGGCAGTTTAAGATGAGTGAATTATCAGTTAAGATTGCTCTTGTAACGGGAGCGTCCTGGCAATGAGGAAGGGCGATTGCCATCTAGCTTGTCTCGAGGTGTGCTTGCGTCGCAATTAACTGCAGGATTCGCGATAACCTTGCGCGAGAAATTGCTGAAACAATTGGGGATTGGGGCAGTCGGGCTGGAGTGTTCAAGACTGACGTTATCATACCCGGTGGTGTTTATGGCTCGTTGATCATGTCGTTATAGTTTTGGCAGCATCGATATTCTCAAAAGTAATGCCGGAATATGGAGGCAAGCGTGATGGATGATGTTAAACCGGAGATACGGGAAGAGATTCTATCGACCAACTTTAAATCCCGGTTTTATCTGGATAAAAGCTCATTCCCCCTCGTGAAAAAGTCAAGATGAAGAAAATATCAATATATCTCCGGTAATCTGTTTTACCGGCTTTCCCAGTGACAGAGTTTACGTGGCGGCAAAGCTGCGATATTTGGTTTCACGAAGGCTGTAGCAAAGAACTCGTGAGATGGAATATAACCGTAAACGCAGTCGTGCCTGGATTAAAAAGACAAATATGTCACATCAGGTTAATGATGACGTAAGAAAAAAATTTTGAAAATTAAAATTATACTGATGCGAAGGTAGGCAAGCCCTGAGAAGGCCTCACACCTCGCGGAATCTCTGGTGGAGAAGGGTTTCTGCATTACCGGTCA
>JACVIW010000182.1 GCA_015711695.1 Candidatus Geohydrothermomicrobium daggyaiense | reverse complement strand
ATAGAACACGACTTACAATGACGGGAGAAACCATGAAAGCCTCTGATGATCCCTTCGACAGGAAACTTATAGCACCATGCGGACTTTACTGCGGCGTGTGCGCCGTGCTGATCGCCCACAGGGACAACAATCAAAAGTTCAAAGAAAAGCTCACACAGGTTTACGGCGTTTCACCAGAGGAAATAAAATGCGAAGGCTGCCTGTCGGAAAACCTTTTCTTTTACTGCACTAACTGCCCTATTCGCAATTGCGCGATCTCGAGAAACTACGAAGGTTGTTACCAGTGCTCCGCCTTCCCATGCGAACATGTTGAAAATTTCCCGCTTCCAGTTGGAAAGAAAGTAATCCTCCGTGCGGTGCCAGCCTGGAAAGAACTCGGGACAAAAAAGTGGGTTTTATCCGAAATCGAGCGATACCACTGCCCCAAATGCGGTTACGCTCTATTTCGCGGAGCCAGAAGATGCAGGAACTGCGGCTCACCTGTTGACGTGGATTGAGTCAATTTTGATATGGATCAAGCCCACAAGGTTGAACTTTGAAATCAGCGCTTCTCTGCAAAACCGTAAATTGGTGTTTGACACCGATTACAGTTTTTGGTTGATTTCCATAAAGTGGTACCCCAGCGAGAAATTCCTCCTGATCCCGCATAAGAAAAGAAAAAATTGAGATCGCCGTAGTCTTATTCCGTAGTTCGGTCCCTGGCACTGATTACGGTTTTTTTGATATTTCCGTAAAATTGTGCCTGACGCCAGATTAAGCCATCAAGTTACGTGCGAGGTGCAGTTGGCAAAACCGGATCAAACAGGCTCTGCAATACGGGAGGAAGAAAAACTCCCGTTTAAAGTAAAGTTCGCCTACGGGGGAGCGGAAGGAGCAACTACCCTCGCCTGGAGCACTTTCTACGTCTTCTACCTTTATTTTCTGACCGACATCGCTCACGTACCCGCCTCGACTGCTGGGCTCATCATGATGATTGCTACCATTTGGGACGCAATAACTGACCCGGCAGTCGGCATCTGGTCAGACAGGGTGAAGTCCCCCTACGGGAGAAGGCGGCCTTTCATCGCTGTCACAGCCCTCCCGTTTGCCCTCTCCATTTGGCTCGTGTTCACCGACTTCCGCCTGAAAGGCGTCGCAAACACAGTGTATTTTATCTTCGCTGTGATGCTGTTCTTCACATGCATGACGTTAATCGGCGTCCCCTACACCGCACTCGCCGCCGAGATGACCAGCAACTACGACGAACGGGGCTCGCTTGCCATAATCAGAGTGGGGTGGAGCCAGGTTTTCACCATAATAGCCGCTGCATGCACACTCATCCTCACAAAGTATTTCAGCTCGGTCCTTGGTAACACTCGAGCTGGTTGGTCCGCGACGGCAGCTCTTTACGGAGCGTTCGGAATCTTCCCTCTGTTTCTCACATGGAGATTCACGCGCGGCTACGAGCTCCACCCGAAAGAGGTAAGCATTCGCTTCGCCGATGTTTTCCGCTGCGCCTTTAGAAACAAGCCGTTCCTTTACACGCTTGGCGCATACGCCTTCGGGGCATGCGCACTGAACACCGCCGCAGCTATCCTTGTTTATTTCACAAAATACAATATGAAAATGACAGAGGAGAAATCGTCGCTCGTTCTCCTCCTGCTTTTTGCCACGACCCTACTGTGGGTCCCGATCATCGCGCTTGTCACGAAAAGAATGGGGAAGCGCGCTTCTTATATGCTTTTCACCTCAGTGTGGGCGGTTACACAGGCAATCGGCGTTCTCTTCCTCAAACCAGGTATGGATATCTTCCTCTACGTGATAATAGTCCTCGCAGCGGGAGGAGTTACCGTCATTCCTTTTGTAGCATGGTCAATGGTCCCCGATGCTGTAGAGGTTGACGAGTTTAAGACAGGACAGCGTCGCGAGGGTCTATATTTTGGAATAACAGGCGTGATGCAGAAAGCAGCCGTCGCGCTAGTGCTATGGCTCGTGGGCCTCTCGCTCTCCTGGATTGGATATGTAGCCGACGCAAGGCAATCCCCATCAACCCTCACAGGGATCAAACTGCTGTTTGCCTGGGGTCCTTCCATTTTTCTCATACTCAGCATAACTCTCACTGTCCTGCTTCCAATGACCCGTGAGAGACACGAGGCGCTGAAGGAAGCCATCAGGCAAAAGAAAGAGGGATCGCCGCTGGACCCGGTGCTTATGGAAAAGATAAACAAGCTGCTTTAGATATGATCGAGAACAGTTTTTCCGATTACGGCTCGCTTGCGCTAGGCAGCGATCTTGAGCGTGAGCAAAAGCGGCAGTATCGCTAGTCAGCTCCGGTGATAAACCATCGTTTAAATCCACAGCGCAAAGCAACTGTTCTGGGCGTGAAAAGTATTGATAGCACCACAGCCACGAATTCTCATGCGGCTGCGATGAGCGCTTTAAAGCGCTTTTCCTTTAACAATATGAACAACCACTTCACAATTTATCATAAGGAAAGATATCATCACAGCATGCAAAAAACTTTAAACAGAGAAACGTCAACAAAGGCATCTTTAAAGTTTCACGAACAAAGATGGCGTAAACTCACAAATCCCGTTGCGGCGAAACGATCTTCGCGTACCAGTTGAACCTGCAGCTTCTCTGAAAAGGGTACAGAAGCCCTGGGGAGCAGAATTCAAAAAAAGCGCGACTAAAGTCGTGTCGAAAACTGATAGAACGTTAAACAATTTAAAGATGATTTAATGACATGTGCAGAGGTCAGTAAAGAATGAATCCGGCAGAAATGAAAAAGGTTTTCTGGGAATGCGCGACCCAATAGCGCCCCGCCGCGAACGGGCCTGTCGAGAATCTGCTTCCCAGTAACGCCGTTACGCGGAATGCCCTCGCCAATAACGTGCTTGCAAGGAAAGATAAAAATGATAAGAATGTGCTAAACAACATTGGAGTAAACAACATTGAATCAAATAACAAGGAATATATGAAAACAGGGCTTGTGCCGGGCGGGTGAGGGATGATGGATATCAACACCATCTAACGGCTCGATATCGATGCTTGTGTCGAGCGCGTGAGGGATGATGACCGAAATGACCGATACGACGTATAAGGAACGCTTTTTAAGAACAATAGCCTTCGAGAAGACCGACCGCCCCATCCGCATGGAGACGCTCGGATTCTGGAATGAAACGCTTTCGCGATGGCACGCTGAAGGGCTTCCCCCAGAGATAACAGACGAAGTAAGCGCATACCTGTACTTTGGGTTTGATCTTCAGATACCCCTACAGATCGGTGTTCACCTCCACCCTGGATTTGATCCACCGTTCGACGAGGAAATACTCGATGAGAACGATCAGAACGAAAACATGCTCGTCAAAAGAGACGTATCCGGAAGCGTGGTAATGGTTCCCAAAGACGGCGCAAGCACGATCCCAAAAGTTCTTAAACCCCCCGTTAAGACCATCGAGGACTGGAACAAGATAAAAGAGCGCCTTGACCCTTCAACCCCTGGAAGGCTCGCATTGCTCGAACCTCTCCTTTCGATAGAAGGCGCCTCAGACTGGCCACTTTGCGTTTATATCCCCGGACTATTCGGCACATTGAGACACCTTCTCGGGCTCGAGAGACTTTGTATATCCTACAGAAAAGATCCGGAACTGATACTTAAAATCTCCAGGCACTGGGTATACCTCTGGAAGCGTGTCATCGCCAGAATTTGCGAGAGGCGTCGCCCTGAACTTGTAAGCCTTTGGGAGGACATGTGTTATCTGAACGGGCCAATGATAGGTCCGACCACCTTCAAGCGCTTCATGCTCCCCTTCTACGAAGAACTCATTTCTTTCTGCAGGAAAGAAATGGCGATACCAGCCGCTGGAGTTGACACAGATGGCAACCTCACGATCCTTATCCCGCTATTCATAAAAGCGGGAATAAACATGATTTATCCCTTCGAGGTGCAGGCGGGAATGGATATACTCGAGGTAAGGCGGCAGTATCCGTATGAGTTCGTCATATGGGGAGGGATAGACAAGCGCCTGCTTGAAAAAACAAAAGAGGAAATCGAAAAGGAAATAAGAAGAATAGTTCCGTCGATGCTTGAAAGAGGTGGGTACATTCCCGCAATTGATCATTCGGCGCATCCGGATATCCCCTACGAAAACTGGCTGTTCTTCCTCGAGGTCGTGAGGCACATAGGAGAAAACACCTGATAGTATGCTTCCGTAATCCAGTGCCTGTAACCATTTTACGGAAACGCTAAAACCTTAAATTCGGTGTCTGTCACCGTGTTACGTAAAAGATCATCCGCTAAACTTGAATGAACCGGATAGTTTAATATCCCGCTTCGCTGATGATGAACCAACGTATGCGTTATATTCTATGTCCTCAACTTTCCAGGTCCCCGACTCAACATCGTACAAAGCAAGGTCATCGGGCTTCACAAAAAAAGAAACCCTCTTCTTCTCGCCGGGCTTGAGTTCGACGCGTGAAAAACCCTTCAACTCCTTTGGTGACCTTTCCAGCGAAGAGTTTTCATACCCCACATAAAACTGTGCTACTTCCGCTCCCTCGCGCTTGCCAACGTTTGAAATATCGCACGATATCTCAACCCCTAGACCCTTCGAAGACTTCTCAATTGAGAAATTGTCGTAAGAAAACTCCGTGTAACTCATACCGAATCCGAAGGGGAACGCTGGCTCTTTCCCCTCTTTCTCGAGGAGCCTGTACCCGTGGAAATAACCGTAATCTATACTTTTAGCCTTACTGTCGAAAAATGGGAGATCATCTGCCGACCTCGGAAAAGTAACCGGTATCTTCCCGGAAGGGTTCACTTCCCCGAAAAGGATTTCTCCAATCGCGGTGCCTCCCTCCATCCCCGGATACCACGCCATCAAAATCGCGTCCACCTTATCTTTCCACTTCTCCATCGTTATCGCAGAGCCGCCCTCAAGAACCACAATGCACTTTTTCGCGCTTTCCGCCGCCACCAGTATCATTTTCTCCTGCTTCGCGGAAAGATCAAGATTCTCCCTATCGCAACCGATACCAAATGGACCGACACCGACGTATTCTCCCTCATCCCTCCAGGTAAGCCCCGCAACCACCACAACCACATCACAATTCGCAGCGACCCTCCTGACCCGAGCGGGGTCATTCCCCGAGTCAAACACA
>JACVIW010000181.1 GCA_015711695.1 Candidatus Geohydrothermomicrobium daggyaiense | reverse complement strand
TGCAGGAGGCGGGTGCGACGCCGGTGCAGGAACTCGCCTTCGCACTGGCGACAGCCATCGCCGTGCTCGACACCGTGAAAGCGTCGGGTGAAGTCGATGACGAGAAATTCGCGGAAGTGGTCAGAGATTTCACGGAGCGAATCAGGAAGGCTGGACCGAGCCCGCTTAGAAAAAACGAACGTGAAAAACAGGAGTTTGCCGAAAAAATAAAAAATGCGTTTAGTTCAGCATAAGACCCGTAATGAAAATGGATTTAGCTTTGAAAAAAAATCGATCTGCTTTTTAGCTTTTTGGATAAGAGTCGATGAGTGATTTAAAACAACTGGCTCTCTAAGCCTTTTGGTTCGGGCATGCAGCTGGTGTTGAACCGGGGTGAATGTTGTGTCAGTAAAAGACAGAGCGCGTGAATTATTCGAAAAAGGATTTACAGGAGTCATTGCCCTAAGAGAGGTGGATGGAGTTTTCATACCCCATTTATTTACCCGGGTAGATGTTGATGGGATATCCGAGAAGTACCCTCCGGACCAAAGATATCCGGTGGCAGGGATTATCCGTCGCCTTTTTTCTTCCGGATACAGGGGAAAGATTGGCGTTGTGGCGCGAGGATGCGACGAACGCGCGCTTGTTGAACTAATAAAACAGGAGCAAATTGACTCTCAATCAATCGCAATTATTGGTCTGGCATGCGAGCCGGAAGTTTCCAGATATTGCGAATGCGACAAACCGTATCCTTCACGCATTGATGTCGGCTCGAAGACTGAAGGAGTGGCGGCTTCCGAAAGAGTTCGGGCAATCGAATCCATGAGTTCTGATGAAAGGCTAGCGTACTGGCTCGCCCAATTTTCTTCGTGTATAAAGTGCATGGGATGCAAGAACATCTGTCCAGTTTGTTTTTGTCGTGAATGTTCTCTCGAGCAGGAAAATCTTGTTTCTCACGGGAGGGTTCCTCCCGACTTCCCTATCTTTCATCTTTTGCGGGCGGTCGACATGGCTTCCAGGTGTGTTGATTGTGGGCTCTGTGAGGAGAGTTGCCCTTCTGGTATCCCGCTCAGAGCACTTTACAAGAAGTCGAAAGAGGTTGTGAGGGATTTGTTTGGTTATAAGCCGGGTTTCGATACAGAAGAAAAAAGCCCCTTGAGCGTTCTCGGTGAGCGAAGTGATTTGCCTGGAGAAGGCGACATAGGGGGAGTTAATATTTGCTGAAAAGACCTGTGCTTTCTCCAGACCTGAGGAATTGTTCGCTTTTCGTATGAGCATCAAAGAGTGTGCTCCAGAAAAACAGGATAGTGTTGTCCGATATATGCGTGGAAGGATTAGATGGCTGGAGATGTGATGTCTTCTGATGATTTAACGTTTGATTACACTACAGTTCCCACTGTTTGTCCGTACTGTGGTACGGGGTGCGGGATGTTGCTGGAGGTTGTAAAAGGAACACTCGCCGGAGTGCTACCACTGAAAGGTCATCCCGTCTCGGAAGGATCCCTTTGCCTTAAGGGCTGGACAGCCCATGAATTTGTTTCGTCACCCGAGAGACTTACCCGAGCGTTAATCAGGAAAAATGATTCTCTTGAGGAACACTCTTACGAGGACGCTGTCGGGGTAGTGGCGCGCGCTATGCTTGAAACTATTGGGAAGTATGGTCCGGATAGCTGCGCTTTTATCGCTTCAGCTAGATGCACCAACGAAGAGAACTACCTGATGAGCAAGCTCGCGCGTGTTGTGGCGGGCACGAACAATATAGATCATTGCGCCCGTTTGTGTCATAGTCCTACAGTCGCTGGGTTGGCAACAGCGTTCGGTTCCGGAGCCATGACAAACTCAATACGCGAGCTATCTGACTCAGAGGTAATTCTACTCACCGGATCAAACACAAGTGAGCAGCATCCGATTATTGCGGGAAAAATAATGGAGGCGGTAAGGAAAGGCGCGAAACTCCTGATCTTTGATCCGCGACGGATTCACCTTTCCTCGGTCGCCCATATGCATCTGAGGCAAAAGCCAGGCACGGACATAGCCTGGATAAACGCGCTTATGAAAATCATTATTGATGAAAAGCTCTTTGACAGAGATTTTATTGAGTCCAGAACCGAAGGCTTTGAGGAGTTCTCCCGTTCAATTGCGAACTACTCAGCTGAATGGGCTGCTGAGATTTGCGGAATAGACGCTGAAGACCTAAAGAAAGCGGCAAGGATTTTCGGTGAGGCAAAGAAGGCTTCCATCGTGTACTGCATGGGGATAACCCAGCACATATTCGGAACAAAGAATGTTCTTGCTTTGGCGAACCTCGCGATGCTAACTGGTAACGTGGGCAGGCTGTCGACCGGTCTTAATCCTCTTCGAGGTCAGAATAACGTGCAGGGAGCATGCGATATGGGAGCTCTTCCTAATGTTCTCACGGGATACCAGCGCGTTGAAGATGACGCCGCACGGGCTAAATTCGAAGCCGCTTACGGAAGAGCAATTCCGCCGAAGCCAGGTCTCACGCTTGTGGAAATCATGAACGCTTGCGCCGAAGGAGCGATCAAATTCCTTTATATCATGGGCGAGAATCCTATGGTGACGGAACCTGATTTAAAGCATGTTGAGGAAGCGCTTTCAGCAGTTGATTTTCTGGTGGTCCAGGATATCTTTCTTACAGAGACCGCCAGGTTCGCTGATGTTGTGCTACCAGGCTGCTGCTGGGCTGAGAAGGATGGCACTTTCACAAATACCGAACGCCGCGTTCAAAGAATAAGAAAAGCCATAAGTCCTGTGGGCGAATCGAGACCCGATTGGGAAATAATTCGGGATATCGCGCGCGCGTGCGGTGATGGTGGTTTTGAGTATTCGTCTCCCTCGGATATTTTCGATGAGATCGCCTCGTTGACTCCTTCTTATGCTGGTATGAGTTATGAAAGACTTGGTATTTCAGGTCTGCAGTGGCCTTGCCCTTCTGCCCAACATCCAGGTACTCCTTTCTTACATGAATCGGGCTTCACAAGGGGAAAAGGACTTTTCAGTGTGGTTGAGTATGACTCCGAGGCGGAAAAGGTCAGGGAAGATTATCCCTTTGTGTTGATGACCGGGAGAGTTGGTTTTCAATACCATTCTGGCACGATGTCAAGGCGTTCGTCGGCGCTGAATCGCGAGGTCCCAGAGGCTTTCGCTGAGATAAACCCGGACGATGCGGAGAAAATGAAAGTAGAAAGCGGGGACGTTGTGAGGATAGTAAATCCCAACGGAGAGATCGTTGTTGAAGCGCTTGTCACGGACAGGGTGAATCCGGGCGAGGTATTCGTACCGTTTCACTTCGCGGAAGTGCCGGTAAACGTACTAGTGAGCAGCGCTCTTGATCCTCAAAGCAAGATAGCCTCGATGAAGTTCTCTGCCGTGAGAGTGGAGAAAGTGGAATCCTGAAATTATCCACTTTCGCTGAAAAGCTTGGGCAAAAGTCGAATCACGCTGGCGGTGTAAAAACAAGACCGCCAGTGAAGAGCCCCCAGATAAAAAGTTTCGCATGCTAATTCGTAATACATTTATATTTTTATTATAATTATAAACATTTTATTCCCGACATTTTCTCCCGATGTTAATTGTTGTTAAAGGTAAGATTTGTTTAATCGGTTAAAAAGCAAGGAGAAATTTGATGAGCGATGCTGCGCTTGACCTGAACAGGACAATACGTGAGGCTTCTCCCGCGTTTTTTTCAGTTCTCTCTCAACTTGGCAGAAGGATGTTTTTTCCCGCGGGTATTCTCACGCAAACCGCCGAGGCAAATGAAAAGGCTCACAGGTTAAACGCCACTATCGGGATTGCGAGGGAAAAAGGAAAGGCAATGTTCCTCCGCGAGATCATGAGTCATATAGAGGATTTAGATCCTGATGAAGCTCTTGACTACGCCCCGGCCACCGGTAATCGCGAATTGAGGAGAAAATGGCTTGAGAGGATTGTTCAAAAAAATCCTTCCCTGAAGAACGCGAATTTGAGTCTTCCCATTGTAACTTCAGGAATAACTCACGGTCTTTCCATATGTGCTGATATTTTCACTGACCCTTCTGATATTGTGATTCTTCCTGATAAGCACTGGGGGAACTACAGGATGATATTTGGAACAAGAAGAGGGGCAGAAATAAGATTATTCCCGTTTTTTAATAGCGAAGGCAGCTTCAATGTGGATGAATTGTTGAGAGTCACAAGGTCTTCTCTTGAAGAGAAAGGCAAGGCAATACTACTGCTCAACTTTCCTAACAACCCTATTGGTTATTCGCTTAAAGAGCGAGAAGCAAAGAATCTAACTGATCGACTCGCCAGTCTTTGCATGCGAGGGGGCAATATTGTGGTTCTGGTGGACGATGCGTATTCAGGGTTTAACTATGAACCTGATATTGTTTCCGAGTCGGTTTTCTCCTTGCTTGCTGGCGTAAGCGAAACACTATTTCCCGTGAAGCTTGATGGGGCGACAAAAGAGCTTTTCGCCTGGGGATTGAGGGTTGCATTCATCACTTTCAGCATCAACGCGTCCGGAAAAGAGAATCTTGTCTATGACGCCCTCGAGAAAAAGATAGGTGGCTTTATAAGAGCCACGGTGTCAAATTGCTCGCAGATATCCCAGTCTCTTGTCCTAAAGGCGCTTATGAATCCAGAGACAGCAAGGCAGGAGCATGAGAAATATCTTATCCTGAAGAGAAGAGCTGACACTGCCAGGAATTGCGCATATAAATATCCTGATCTTTGGGAACCTTATAATTTTAATTCCGGCTACTTTATGTGCGTGCGTATGAAACATTTGGACGCGAGGGATTTTCGGGCGCGATTGCTTGAAAAATACGGTATTGGTCTTATTGCGGAAAACGAAACTGACGTGAGAATTGCTTTCTCGGGGGTGGATGAAGAGGAGATTCCGTTACTCTTTGATATAATGTCGCAGTGTGCTCGAGAAATGAGTGCTAAAACTTGACATTCTTGCACGTTTGCCGAAATGGCCACGGATTTTTGGCTCACCAGGATTATCATTCATAAATCTAAAGGCGGAGAGTGAGACATGTCGGAAAAAAAAGAAAACACGATATACATAATTGATGTAACGAACAGGGACGGGGTCCAGACCTCGAGACTCCATCTGGCTAAATTAAATAAGACCATCATAAACATGTATCTAGACAAAATGGGAA
>JACVIW010000180.1 GCA_015711695.1 Candidatus Geohydrothermomicrobium daggyaiense | reverse complement strand
TTTTCACGCCTGGAACGCCGATTTCCGAGATTGTAAGCTTCATTAGAAATCTATGAGCGATGTATTTACCGCGCTCATTCGAAGAAGATGTTTTTCGAAGGAACAGAATCGCAGTCAGCAGCGGGCCCTGTGTAGCAGATTCTTCCATTGGAAAGGCTTCGCCTTCAGGCGCTAGCGCAAACATCTTCATAGCTGGAGTATGCTAAAAGCAAATAAGAACGAGCACGAAAAGTATCCTTTTCGCTTTCACTCTTTTCGATTGTGCCCAGCGCGCACGTGGCAGGTTCGGGAATTGTGTAATAGAATTGTCGGGGTCTAGTGGTGAAAATTTTTGATCGCGGATATTCAGCATGTAATTTGTTCTTGAAAGATTGAGGAGGTGTGAGTTTTGGCATATGACTATGATTTTCTAAAAGTGAGCGTTTCTGACCATGTCGCGACTGTTCTTCTGGATAGGCCAAAAGTCAACGCTTTGAACAGCCAGGTTTTCTCGGAGATCGCGAGATGCTCGACTGAGCTCCAGTACGACGATGAAGTAAGGGCCATCGTAATTACTGGCGGGGAAAAGGTGTTCGCAGCGGGCGCAGATATAAAAGAAATGGCTGATGCAACTCCTGTGATGATCGCCAAAATCATAAGCGGTGCTCAGGAGGCTCTGACAAGGCTTGAAAACGTTCTAAAGCCAGTCATTGCCGCAATAAACGGATACGCTCTTGGCGGAGGTTGTGAGCTGGCTCTTGCCGCGGATTGGAGGTTTGCAGGCGAAACGGCTCAAATCGGGCTTCCGGAGATTCTTCTGGGAATCATCCCGGGGGCTGGCGGAACACAGCGTCTTCCAAGGTTGATTGGCCCTGCTAGAGCCAAGGAAATGATATATTCTGGCAGGTTTTATGACGCAAAAAAATGTCTGGAGTATGGACTGGTGGACAGGGTGG
Organism: Candidatus Geohydrothermomicrobium daggyaiense; assembly: GCA_015711695.1. Taxonomy (GTDB): domain Bacteria; phylum Actinomycetota; class Geothermincolia; order Fen-727; family JACVIW01; genus Geohydrothermomicrobium; species Geohydrothermomicrobium daggyaiense. Next base: position 4,215 of record JACVIW010000180.1, on the reverse strand, counting down.
TTGAAGGTGACCCAGCGAACGTTATTGCCGAAGCTCAGAAGGTCGCTGGTATTTATGCTTCAAAATATCCGCCATTTGCGCTCGCGATGGCGAAACGCTCGATCAATCATGGCCTAAACTGCTCGCTAATTGATGGACTTGCGCTTGAAGCCCAGTCAATAGCGCTTTGTTTTTCGACCGAGGACCAGAAAATAGGGATGAAGACTTTCATTGAGGAAGGTCCAGGGAAAGCCAAATTTGTTGGAAAGTGACGCAGGAACGCGTGTATTGTTGACGGATTTGCTTTAGGAGGTGGTCAAATCTTACGTAAATCGACTTTGATTTTCTGGTAATATGTCCTGTTTGAAAAAGTAGTTTAGTTTTACAGAATATGTTGGTTTTATTCGAAAGGAGGAAAAGTGGTCGTAGATTTTGAGTTGACTGATGAACAGAAAGCTGCAGTGGAGATGGCGCATGATTTTGCCCTGAATGAACTGCGCCCCATTGCGGAGGAGTGGGACAGGAAGGGTGAGTTTCCCAAAGATTTGATCCTTAAAAAGGCCGTTGACGCGGGCTTTACCACCGCCGGCATTCCGGAAGAATACGGAGGCGGTGGCCTTGACCAGCTTACCAGCGCGATGGTCTTCGAGGAACTATTCTGGGGATGCGCGGGGCTCGCAACTTCAATTGGGGCTAACAATCTCGCTACTGCGCCCATACTTATCGCTGGAACCGAGGAACAGAAAAAGCGCTGGCTTACAAAGCTCTGTGATGGCGAGCCCAGGCTTGCGGCATTTTGTCTGACCGAGCCCGAAGCCGGGAGCGATGTCTCCAGCATAAAAACTACTGCAAAACTTGAGGGTGATCATTATGTGATAAACGGGCAGAAATGCTTTATCACGAACGGCGGGATATCAGACGTTTACACTGTTTTCGCTCAGACCGAGGAGGGCCTTACCGGTTTCATAGTCGGAGGAGACTACGAGGGTGTGAGTATGGGCAAGCATGAGGATAAGATGGGTATCCGTGCTTCTCATACAGCTGAAGTCTTCTTTGACAATGTTAAAGTACCGGTGGAGGATGTACTGGGAGAGCCAGGTCGCGCTTTTGTTATCGTCATGCAGACCCTTGACATGACAAGAGCTGGAGTTGCTGCGGCCGCGGTAGGTGTGGCTCGGGCTGCTTTTGAGGAAGCTCTTGCTTACGCTAAGCAGCGAGTCCAGTTCGGTCAGCCGATAATCGTCAATCAGGGGATTTCCTTTATGCTCGCTGATATGCTCATGAAAATTGAAGCTGGTCGCCGTCTGTATTACTACGCTGGATGGCTCGCGACCAAAATGGCGGCGGAAGGAAGGATGTCCCGGAGGCTTTCAGTTGCATCTTCGATCGCAAAGGCTTTCTGTGGCGATATGGCTATGGAAGTTACCACTAACGCGGTCCAGATTCTCGGCGGTTATGGTTATATGAAGGACTATCCAGTTGAAAAGTACATGAGAGATGCGAAAATAATGCAGATCTATGAGGGAACGAATCAAATACAACGTTATGTTATTGCTGCGAATCTTATGGGTATAAAGGAATTGAAGCAGGCTTAAGAAAATTGCTAATGAGAATGAGGCGCCGGTCTTTCTCCTTGAAGTCCGGCGCCTTTTCTCGAGAGCGCTACATTTGTACGCTTGATAAACTCATGAAATTCCCTTTGCTGCTGGGGAGGATTTTTGGAAATTGATCTGCGTAAGGCGAATGAAATATTTCATGATTGCGAGAGTCGTGTATATGACTCCAAGTGGGGCATTCTGTACGATTCTGAAAACGCGACCAGGGTGAAGCAAAAGTTCGAAAAACTCTTAGGTGGTCCATTCCCACATGTTCAAAAACTGCTCGAGGTGGGATGCGGAACAGGCTATGTCGGTTTGAATCTCTGCCTGAATGATGGACTGATTGATGAGTTTTATGCCTGCGATATAAGTCAGGGGATGGTTGACGCCTGCGTTAAGAACGCGAAAGAACTAGGGCTCAATGTCTGTGCTAAGCGCTCCGAACTTGAGAACCTCGACTATCCTGACAGTGAGTTCGATATGGTAATAGGACATGCCATACTTCACCACATTCCCGATATTAAAAAAGCGTTGTCCGAGATTTACAGGGTTTTGATACCCGGTGGAATATGCATGCTTGCTGGCGAGCCTACCAAAGCTGGGGATATTCTTGGAAGATTTGCCAGATCGCTAACAGAAAAGTTTGTCCGCTTGTATATCTCTATGGGTGGTTATTTTGGCGGGGTGCCGGCACAGCTTAAAGTGCATGAGGCGAACGAAGAAACTCAGCGGATCAAACAGCTTGAAAGCGTGGTCGATATTCATACTTTCAACCCTTCAGAGGTTTGTCGCATTGCCAAGTCGGTTGGATTCAGGGTGGCAAGATTCGAAGGTGAAGAGCTTATATCGAGTTTCGTTGGCTGGATAACCAGAACAATTGAAAACCTGCTCGTAGAAGAGAACCTCACCTTCAGGTGGCGATACTGGTCTTATAACACGTACCTGAAGCTGAGCAGACTCGATGAAAAATTATACCCGTATCTACCGTCTTCCTGGTTTTACAACATGCTTCTCTATCTTGAGAAATAGATTGCTCCCGTGAAGTTAACGTCATGATAAACAGGGTTTTGATGTGGAACAGATGAAAATAATTTTCGAACTTGGCCTGTGTTGAGTGGAAAGCAAAATCGCTATGGTGGAACGTAAAGGATTTCTTTCAAGGAATTTACGTTTTATTTTAAAAAACAAATTGTATAAGCCTTTCTACTGGAAGCACGTTTACCGCTTCATCAAATTCAAGATACTCAGACCCGGCATAAAAACTGAGGGTTTCGTGTTCCTTCCCAGAAAATATGATATAAGCAAAGGGAAAAACGCCGAGTTTCGTATAGGTGCCTGGGTATGGATTGGTGAAGGCTGCGCTTTCAGAGCTCACGAGGGAACTTTAATAATAGGGAAGAAGACAACGTTTGGAGGGAAGAACACCATAAACTGCTACGAACGGGTGGAGATAAGGGATGAATGCCTTTTCGCCGATAACATCTACGTTGTTGATTTCGACCACTGGTACATAGACCCGTTTGTTCCTATCCGCTCACAGGGAATAAGGAAAGAGCCGGTGACAATAGGACCCAACGTATGGGTTGGAGAGAAAGCAGTAATTCTTAGGGGTGTCAGGGTGGGGGAAGGTGCTGTCGTGGGCGCGATGAGCCTTGTTTTGAGGGATGTTCCCGAATATGCCGTGGTGGGCGGAAACCCGGCCAGGATAATTAAATACAGGCGTTCTCCGCTTGATGTTGCCTGGGATGAAGGACGACTGTAGATGCAGGAGCTCAGGCAAGACCCCATTACCGGAAGATGGGTTGTCATTGCACCTCTTAGAAGCGAAAGGCCAAAGGAATTCGTAGATCAGGGGGTGCCGGATTTTGAAATTGATGTAAGGAAATGCCCTTTCTGTCCTGGCAACGAGCATATGACCCCTCCTGAAGTTTACGCTGTTCGTCCCAAAGATACAAAACCGGATGCTCCGGGGTGGTTGATAAGAGTTGTTCCCAATAAATTCCCTGCTTTTTCGATGGAACGTTTTCCTTTGAGAGAATCTTCTCTTTTCGTTAAGAGGCCTGCGTTCGGGTACCATGAGGTTATTATTCACTCATCCGATCACAGCAAAGATCTTGCTTCCATGCCAACAGAACATCTGGTGAAACTCGTTGATGTTTACAGAAGACGGTTTATACACATGAGCAGTGACACAGGCATTAAACATGTCCACTTAATAATGAACCAGGGTCGGGAGTCTGGAGCCTCACTTGAACATCCGCATTCTCAAATCTTTGGTTTACCTATTATTCCTGCGGGAATCCAGGACGAGCTTGGAGGCTCCCTATGGTTTAAGGAGAGCAGGAAAGATTGCGTTTTCTGCTGGATGCTTGAAGAGGAAAGAAAAGCTCGCGAAAGAGTGTTTTTTGAAAACGAGCACTTTCTTGCCCTTGCTCCATTTGCGTCAAGATTTCCATTCGAGATATGGGTAGTCCCCAAACGTCACTCCCCGGGGTTTACAACAATAGAAAGTGGTGAAATTGAAGGACTTGCAATGATGCTCTCCAGGGTGATATCCGCTTACAATCAGAAGCTCGGACGCCCTTCGCACAACTTTTTCATTCACTCATCACCATGTGACGGTCGGGATTATTCATAT
>JACVIW010000179.1 GCA_015711695.1 Candidatus Geohydrothermomicrobium daggyaiense | reverse complement strand
GTTGTGACGAGCGGCGGAACATCTAACAGCGTTAGTTTTAAGGTTATCTGAACCGTCTTGAATCTCGAGTGCATGTTTGAAAGCCAGAATTGATATCAAGCGTTTACGGGGGTTTGGATATTCTCCTCATGAGTTAAGGACCCTTGAGTATATGAGTCGAACAAGGTGTTATTGGACTCTTTGCGGTTAAGCGCTTAAAGGTAAATTTGCCCGGACCCCGTAAGCGATTTATTACTTCTTATGGGACAGAGGAATCGCTGATGGGTTTATATTATCGTCCTTATCCTGCTGATATTTCTTTGAATGCGTCCCTGCACAAAACAAGCCAATTCAAGGAATGTATAAGAGCGCACTATCTATACAAATTGTAGGTGTAACCTCTTACCAGTTACTGCCTGCGAACGCGCCCGCTTATGCCTGGCGCATTTTTATGCTTGAGTCACAGCCGACTTTAACCCCCCGTCAAAAGCCATGAAGTTTTCTCCTTTGTTATCACACCCTTATGATAAAAAGATAAAGACAACAGCCGGATGACAAAAACCTGTGCGACGAAGGAGGATGGATGGACGAAATTGAGACAATAAGAGAAAAACTCAAGAACAATGCCAGCGACAGTGAGGAGGAAGAGCGGCTCCTTTCGCTTTTCGACCGCACATGTGAGGAGCTCTCCAGAAAGGATTCAAAGAGTATTTTGAACGAAATTGACGAGCATTTGAGATCGTTCCTTGATGCCTTTAATAGGAAAGCCGCTAAAGTTGAGCAAATTGTCAAAGGCAGGGGGTCCAAATGACCGGGGCAATAAAGCTTAAAGAAATTACCATCTCCGGGTTCAGGGGCTACGGAGAAAATCCCATAACGCTCGACCTTTCGTCGCCCGCTGTAATTTTTTCGGGTAAAAACAGGAGCGGCAAGAGCAGTACACTGAACGCCATTGAATGGGCAATCTACGGCAACGAGGTTATTGGTTCCGGTAAAACGAACATCGAGGAACGAAAAAAATGGCTCATAAAAAACATGAATTCCACGCGCGCAAAAGTGGAACTCATTTTAGAAACTGGTAAAGGTGAAATAAGAGTGCGCAGGTCCACAACCGGCGGCAAGAAGGGAATGGATTTTTGTTTCTATGATGAGAACGGTGATCGTCATGAGGACGAAAACGATCTCTGGCAACTTCTTGGACTTGGTCCACGCGATTTCATGAGCACAGTATATCTTCACCAGGAAGTCATTCGTGACATTGTCACCAGCGCACCGTCGATAAGGAAAGATGCCATTAACCGCTTGCTCGGCTTATCTAATTTGAGAAACCTTTATGATGCTTTCAGCAAAATATCAAGAAAAGATTACGAATCGATCGTGGAAAAGCGATACGAAGCCATTAATGACCTGATAGCGGCAAGGCAATCATCTTACAGGGAAGATAAGGAAAACGCGAAAGAAGAAGGCGAAAAAATCGGACTGCAGGATCATGACTATAAGCCCGACAAACTCGCAAAAAAGTCTGAACAAATTGTAGTTTCTCTTGAAAAGATTGCACAGAAAGCAACTGTCCAGCCCGCTCAAATTGACCCAATCGAAAACCCGGAAGAATTCGACGATTTTTCTAAAAGAGTCATGCAGGAGAAGAACAGACTTATGGCGGAAAATCCTGCCGCAAAATCCAGTAAAGACCTTGTTGACGAGCAGAGGAAGCTCGACAGGCGTCTTTCAGAATACATGAAAGTTGATAACAACTTAAAGGAACTCAAAAACGAGAAACACCAGATAGAAATACAGTACGGAAAGTGCGAGAACATCGAAAAGAAGATAGAAACGCTCGAAGATGAGGTAAAGAAGCTCAACCAGGAACTTTCGACAATCAACGCCCGTCTTCCGGTAATACATGAAACGATTATTTACCTCGAATCATTTGAAGAAAAAGAAAAACCAGAAGAATGCCCTGTCTGCGAACAGGAGATAATGCCGCTGAAACTTGAAGAAAGGCTCAAAAAACTTAAAGAGGAATATAAGGAAAAGTCTGAAGAAATCGAGCAAAGAATAAGCGAGGCTAAAAAAGAACAAAAAGATCTGAAAAATGCGAAGAAGCGTCTCATAGAAATCACGGAGGTCGATATTCCAGAAGAAAGCGAGAAATGCGAAAGAGCGCTAGAAGAATTGGAAACTCTGCTCGGCAAAAAAATTGATCCTAACACAGACCCCGTGGCTTTAGTTCGCAAGAGGATTGGAGCAATAGAAAAAGAACTCGAGGAAAGCAATAAGATTCTCCAAGATTATCTCGCTGCCCTCAGCGAAGTGGATAGGCTGCTTGATGAAGCAAGGATTATAGCTGACGTAATCGCCCTGGACAGGAAAATTGCAAAAATCGCGGTGATCAAGCAATCACCTGAATGGCAGGAATTACGGGAAGCGGAAAGAAAAATTAGCGCTGAGTTAGATCTTGTTGAAAAACTGAAGGAAACGATAGAAGATGTGCTCAAAGAAGTAAGTAAAGAAAAAATCCTGGCAGTGAGCGATCGTGTAGTTGATTTCTACAAAGAACTCGTCGAACGCCCCGATTTTGACAGAATTGAGATCGATGATGAAAACTTTGAAATATACGCGGTGAAAGACGGTCAAAGGTGTGAACTGGTCAAATTTTTCAACCAGGGCGATATGAACTGCGCGGCAATCGCAATCTTCCTTGCGCTCGGCACAGCGCATACGATTGAAAAAGGCGGCGTTGGATTTATAATGCTTGATGACCCTTCACAAAGCCTTGATAACATTTTGAAAGAACGTCTCGTGAAAGTGCTAGATAAACTGCCAGAAAACATTCAACTTGTTCTTGCCACTATGGACAGCGAACTGCTTGATTTAGCAAAGAGCTTGCTCTCTAGGAAAAAGAAAATCTACAATTTTGGCGAGTGGCACCATGTTCGCGGCCCAGTAATAGCGGAAGGTTAAACAAATGTCAGACTGGAACGAGGCACGTGAAATCCTTTCCGAACTTCACAAACGCTACAGCGCGGAATGGGGCAAGGCAATCCAGAAGATGCTCGTTCGGGCGCTTGAAAGAGCGGGACACGAAATTTCCGATGAACGCACGGTGGAAGGAGTTGACATAGACACCCGCCTTATATCCAGCGGTGAAGGGTACTCCTTCGAGGTCAAGGCAACCGAGAAGCGCGAAATATATCTTGCGGACAAAGACGTGAGGGGACTTGCCGTAAGGGAGAGAGACGGTTATTCGATATTCTACGCCGTTATTTCCCTTCCGCTCGCGTTCAGTCACGGATGGATAATAGCTCCCGCGAAAGGATTCAAACCAGGTCATCATAGCGTGATGAGTTTTATCGCGAAGGATAGAGAGGACCTTTCAAAGCCTGTAAATGAAATATTTCCTGAAGTTGTGAAGGAATTAGGAGGTCTGGCACTCAAAGAAAAACCTGAAAGCCTCTTAAGCTTTCTAAAAAAGAAATTCCAGTTATAATCCTGCAGATAATTCGGCTGCGTACATCAAGATGCCGAAGGGAGTAAAGATACGCTGCATTCTAACTTCGAAACACCGGCGATTTTGCCCCTGACGTCCATGAAACAAGAAATAGAAAAATTCAAGGCGATAATCGAGAAAACATGAGCGAGTGAGACTTTCCATAAACTGCTGTCATTGAAGGATTTTTCTTTCCTGGAAGTCGCGTATTGAACTCCGGGAAAAACAAGCGAAACACAGGATTAAGACTGTTCGCTGTTACTTCCGGGGGGAAAATTCACGGACTCAGCGAAACGCGCGGCGATCATCCCCTCGGGAGCACCAATATCCTTTATATCTTCACGAAGCCATTTCCTTTTGTTGTTCCCCCTAAATTGTAAAGAGGCATAATTCCCGCGATCACATGAAGAACCCGTGAAGTATCGCAAGACGTAAAAAGGAGCAAATTCGGGTTACTGGAGGTTCTATCTGCGCTTTGTGGAACAAATGAGGTCCATCAGTATCCGTATCCAAAACATCCAGGTCAATAATGTTCTATGATATTGAATGGCTAGGTATGTTTTGTATCGCTGGACTCTATGCTTTACTTGAAGAAGTATGTAAGGTTAAGCCGAAGGGAGGATAGCCATGCAAAGCAGAATGATCGTAAGTAGGTTGGTGGCAGCGGCTGTGATAGTTATGATAGCGCTTACGATGGGATGCGGAGGCGGCGGCAAACAGACTGGAGGCGTGAAAGAATCATCTCTTCCAGCGGGCAATACAGCCACGGCAACCAGTGCATACGCGTCCTGCCGCAATGAAATTTCGCGGCTCGTCTCCGCCGGGGGCATGCTCTCGCAAGTTGTGGGCAGGAATGTCGATGAAAAAGGCGCTTCCTCGTCTTGGGACTTCATCGTACTCGGTCCTGAAAAAGAGGGAACGTCAATCAAGGAACACCATATCACCTGGAATAAAGGTAAGGTGGATTCATCGGCTGTGTATGAATGCGATACTCTCGGATACGAGAACAGTCCCGCCTATTCATACCTGTTCAACCCCGTAGGAGAAAAATGGATCGATTCTCCGCAGATCGCGCAAGCGTACGTCAAGAAGTACCCCGAAAGCGATGTCTCCCTGGGAACCATGGAGATGCGACTGAAGTACATCCGTGATTCCGCCCGGGGCCTGGATGGCACTTTCTGGGAAGTGGTCAGGGAAGGCGAGCAACGAGGCATGGCTCACGCGATTTTCGATGCTCGCAGCGGCGACTTCGCCGGGGAATTGAAAATACAGTGATGGGTTGCAATCCAGAAGTCTTATATCCCGGCGGGAACACCCTCTTTCCCGCAAAAGGCTGGAAGATAATTCAGGCTCATTCAGTCAAAACTTGCCAATATGGTAATTCCTGTTAGCGGAGAGAGAGGTCCGTTCTTCGGTTTCGCCATCAAGATAAGCAAGTTTCAAGCAGGGCATGGGGCTTACAAAGCCTGAAATAGCAGCCGACTTCTTCTGGTTCAGAACGCGGCGTTCCGAAGAAGCCATCAGCCTTCTTTGTGGCAGCGCGTCGAAAAGATAACGTCTTACCAGCGTGAGGTTACAGGATCGTCGCATTATCATCCAATCCGTTCTAAGGCGAAAAGATGGGTACACGTAAAGGCAGGGTATGCGAGCACAAACGGATGTGCGCGAAGAGGACTGGGGGCGGCGCCGCACGGT
>JACVIW010000178.1 GCA_015711695.1 Candidatus Geohydrothermomicrobium daggyaiense | reverse complement strand
AGAAACGCCCGTCATTTCCTTAGGCACAGGCAATCCCATAACCTCAAGAACGGTGGGCGCAATATCGCCGAGTTTACCGTCATCCCTGAGTGGTTTCCTCTCTGGTGTACAATTGATGAAAGGTACCCTGCTTAGAGAATGGGCAGTGCATGTCTTCCCTTTATCAAGCATGAGCTCAGCATTTCCGTGATCCGCGGTAACGAATCCAGCACCACCTACCTCCCAGAGAGCATCAAAGACAATTTTTAAGCTACTGTCTACAGCTTCCACAGCGCGCACCGCAGCGTCAAAATCACCTGTATGGCCAACCATGTCGCAGTTGGCAAAATTCAAAACAATAAAATCATATTTGCCGTTTTTTATCCTTTTTTTGGTCTCTTGAGCTACTTCAAAAGCGCTCATCTCCGGTTTCTTGTCGTATGTAGAAACTTTCGGCGAGGGAATCAGGACTCTGTCCTCTCCGGGCTTCGGTTCCTCAATCCCTCCGTTGAAGAAATATGTCACGTGCGCGTATTTCTCTGTCTCGGCTATATGAAGCTGCCTTAAGCCATGCGCCGCGATGACATCCGCAAGAACACATTTTATTTCCTCCGGTGGAAACGCGTGAGGCAGGTTGAAATTTTTATCGTATTCTGTCATCGTCACAACAAAAGGTAGCACTGGGGTCCTTCCGCGGTCAAACTTATCAAATTCAGCTTCTGTCAAAGCTTTTGTAAGCTGCCTTGCCCTGTCGGGTCGAAAATTGAAGAATATCACCGAATCACCGTCCATCATTGGCTTTCTCGAACCAACAACACGGGGCAAGAGAAATTCATCATCCCTACCTTCGTCATAAGATTTAAGTATCGCTTCACTCGCTGAGCCTACAACTGGAGCATTTGCGTGAACTATTGCCTCATAAGCAAGCTGAGTTCTTTCCCATCTGTTATCCCTATCCATAGCATAATAGCGTCCCTGGATTGTCCTTATCGATCCCGAACCGTCCCGTCCCGTTTTCGCTTCTAACATTTCCACGTATTTTAGGGCACTACGTGGTGGAGCATCACGACCATCGAGAAACGCGTGTGTGCAAACCCTGTCCAGGCCAATGCTTTTCGCCAGGTCGATAAGCGCAAAGAGGTGTGTGATATGACTGTGCACACCGCCATCGGACAACAATCCCAAAAGGTGTAACGTGCCACCAGATGAAATCGCATGCTTAACGGCGCTTACCAGTACAGGATTTTTAAAAAACTCCCCTGAATTTATTGAATTGGTGATTCTCATGAGATCCTGGTAAACCACCCTGCCCGCACCGATATTTAGGTGTCCCACCTCGGAATTACCCATTTGTCCAGGTGGAAGCCCGACCGCTTCACCAGAAGCACTCAACGTGGTAAAGGGAAACTGCATCTTAAGGGAATCCATCGTTGGAGTGTTCGCCGCGGCTATGGCATTACCATACGATTCAGGCGCTTCACCCCAACCATCGAGTATAGCAAGAAGAAAAGGGCGAGGGCGATTCAAGCCAGCCTCACGAGTTCCGCAAAACTCTCTGATTTTATACTCGCTCCGCCCACTAGGGCACCGTCAATATCAGGCATAGACATAAAATCCGATATATTATCAGGGCTGACACTTCCGCCGTATTGAATTCTCACTTCCTCGGAAATCTCCTCATTGTAGAGTTCGGTTAGAACTTCCCTTATAAGGTGAGCAACGTCCTGCGCGTCTCCACCTGAGGCAGCTTTCCCCGTCCCAATTGCCCATACCGGCTCGTAAGCTATGATTACCCTTCTTGCAAGATTGCCCGGAACTTCAAATAAACCCCTCTTTACTTGTGTTACGACAACATCCTTTGTATGTCCGCTCTCCCTTTCTTTCAAACTTTCTCCAACACACATGATAGGCGTCAGATCATGAAAAAGCGCTGATAGAACTTTTCTGTTCACAGCTTGATCCGTCTCTCCAAAATACTGCCTTCTTTCTGAGTGGCCGATTATCACGTGCGTAACGCCATAAAATTTGAGCATGACCGGCGATATCTCCCCCGTGTATGCACCCGACTCCTCCCAGTGCATGTTCTGCGCACCAAGGTGAATACGCATCTTTCTGGAATCGAGTAATTCTCTGACCCGGGGAATGCTAATAAAAGGCGGGCAGACAACAACTTCAACACGGTCTAAATTCGCAATCCTCTCCCAAACTTCCTCCACAAGAGAGACTGACTCATCGGGCGTGAGATTCATTTTCCAGTTGCCAGCTATAATTCCTTTTCGCAATTATGACCTCCAACAGCTATTTTTCCTCGAGCGCTTCCACAGCAGGAAGTTTCTTGCCTTCAAGCAGTCTCATTGCTGCCCCGCCACCGGTGGAAACAAAATCTATCTTATCCTCAAGATGGTACTGCTTTATTGCCGCATCCGAGTCTCCTCCACCCACAACAGTGAGGCCAGGCGCGTCGGCAATGCATTCAGCAATCTTCTTAGTTCCGTCTGCAAAAGAGGGCCATTCAAAAACTCCCATGGGACCGTTCCAGAAAACGGTCTTTGCCGCATTTATTATCGAGCAGTATTTCTCAATGGTTGCGGGTCCTATATCAAGTCCCATCCAATCCTTGGGAATGCTTTCAGCGGGCACGATCTTGTAGTTTGCGCTCTTGTCAAATCTGTCAGCCACCACAAGATCTGACGGAACCATCACTCTTACCCCTTTTCTTCTGGCTTTTTTCAGTGTTGCAGAAATTGACTGAACTTGATCCTCCTCAACTATCGAGTTCCCCACTTCAAATCCCATACTCTTCAGCAGAGTAAAGCACATACCACCACCGGTAAGAATTACATCAGCAACTTCAATGAAACTATCAATCATCCCGAGCTTGTCCGAAACCTTGTTTCCCCCAAGGACAACCACGAAAGGGTGATCCGGGTCTTCCAGCAATGACCCAAGCGTCAGCAGCTCTTTTTCCATCAGAAATCCCATCACAGAAGGAAGATATGCGGTAACACCCACCGTCGAAGCGTGGGCGCGGTGAGAAGTCGCAAACGCATCGTTAACATAGATTTCCCCCAGTTCTGCAAGCATCTTTGCAAAGTCAGGAAGATTTTCTCTTTCTCCTGGATGAAAACGCAAATTCTCAAGAAGAATTATTTTGTCCGGATTCTGCTCTATAGCTTCTTTGACTTCAGGACCAACACACTGTTTCAGCGTAAGAACAGGATAAGATATGAGCTCCTCAAATCGTTTCCCTACAGGCGCCATTCTCAGGCTTTCAACGACCTGACCTTTCGGGCGACCCAGATGAGACATCAACACGGGATGAGCGTTCTGGTCAAGTATATACCGCACTGTCGGTATCGCGCCTTTAAGCCTTGTGTCATCAATAACATTTCTATCCTTATCAAGCGGAACGTTAAAATCAACTCTGACCAGAACTCTCTTTCCAGAAATATCTATGTCTCTAAGCGTTTTTTTTGTAAGCACTACCATCTCAGGTCTCCCTTAATCATGAGGCGATTATTTTAATTAGGTCTACAACCCTGTTAGAGTAACCCCATTCATTGTCATACCAGGAAATAACTTTCACCAGATTTCCCATAACCATCGTGGAAGAAGCATCGAACACAGAGGAAAATGTACTACCTATGACATCAACACTGACGATAGGGTCTTCAGTATACGCTAGTATTCCTTTTAGCCTTTCTCCTTGGGCTGCTTCCTTCATCGCTCCGTTAACTTCTTCGATCGTCACTTCTCTTCCGAGTATGGCTACAAGGTCAACAACTGAACCGTTAAATACAGGCACGCGCATGGCAACTCCATCCATCTTGCCTTTAAGTTCCGGTATCACTAAACCGGTGGCACGAGCGGCTCCCGTCGTTGTTGGTATTATAGACATCGCGGCGGCTCGCGCCCTTCTGAGGTCTTTATGCGGAGCGTCGAGCAAAGCCTGATCGTTGGTGTAAGCGTGTATGGTTGTCATAAACCCACGCTCCACTCCGAAGTTGTCCATCAAAACTTTGACAACCGGGACAAGGCAGTTGGTTGTGCATGAAGCATTTGAAATAATTCTATGTTTTTCAGGATCGAAAAGGTCATCGTTAACCCCGATAACCACGGTCAGGTCAGGTTCAGTCGCCGGAGCGGTGATAATAACCCTTTCCGCACCAGCATCAATGTGTTTTTGCGCCATATCTCTTTTGGTAAACCTTCCTGTTGACTCAATGGCAACCGAAACGCCCAAATCCCTCCAGGGAAGGGAACCAGGGTCCTTTTCATTCAATACTTTTACAAAAGCATCATCGACGATTATCGCGTTATCATCAGCTTTAACGTTTGCAGGACATGTCCGATGAATTGAGTCATATTTGAAAAGGTGAGCAAGCGTCTTTGCATCGGCAAGGTCGTTAACAGCCACAAGTTCTATTTCAGGATCTGAAAGTGCTATACGAGCCACAAGTCTTCCAATTCTTCCGAATCCGTTTATCCCAATTCTTACAGGCATTGAGCCCACCCCTTTCGTCACTTTCCGCCGAGTTCAGTATCACTATTATATGACATGATGCAAAATCAAGATCATTTCCATCCTAATAAGTTCTTTCCTCACAAATAAGCATTATTTTCCGCATTCTTCTCTGAACAGCAGATTTGGTGATCGGCGGTCGCATCATTTTCCCTAGCTCAGCAAGTGACGCTTGAGGATTCTCGAGTCTGGCTTCAGCGAGTTCCACGAGAATCGGTTCAAGGTTAGGGAATTCGCCGGCGTTTTTTAACCTCATAATCAGTTCTCGCTGCTTTAATGAAGATACCGCTATCCGTTTCGCATTTGCAGAATCGCAATTTACTCTTCTATTGACCGCGTTTCGAGTGGAATTCATGATGATCTGGCTTTCATACTCAAGGTGAGCCCTATGTGCGCCAATTATGGCCAGGTAAGCGGAAATACTACTTCTCGACTTAAGATAGAGAACCCATCTTCCATTTCTGTATCTCTTACCGGGCTTGATCCCTTTTCTCTTGAAAAGACCAGAGAATAAATCCGCAGCATATTCCGAAGAAAATGTGATTTCAAGATCGGCGGGCTTATAGGGTTCGCTCAAATAACCAGCACCCAGAAACGCTCCTCTCAAGGCAGCCGAAACACAGCAATCTCTCTTCACAATTCTCTCGGGAGGACAAGGTTCAGGGCTTAGCTTTACGTCGAGAATGCCGAGCGCGTTTAAAGC
>JACVIW010000177.1 GCA_015711695.1 Candidatus Geohydrothermomicrobium daggyaiense | reverse complement strand
TCACTAACCGGAGTCGCATCTTTGCTTTTTCCATCAGGTGTTATCAAACGCCTGCTCGCAACCTTTTACAATCTCAGGACAGGAAAAATCGCATGCTGTCATCCCATCTATGTTGATGAATACCTTCCCCACCCGGTATATAACGCTTCAAGCGAAAATATCGATTTTTCCGGAGCAGCAAGGAAGCTGAAATCATCCATTTTAAATAGAATGATCGCGCAGCATCGGGCTCTGAGCGGTCCTCCTCATCCAGGGAAAAAAAACGTAAAGCAAATGGTTCTTTCAGACCCTCAACTTGTCTCATACATGTACGAATATTCGATTCAAAACGGGGTTACCCTTGAAGGGGTCCGAAAAGAAGCGGAAGATTGCCTGAAAGAGATTGCGTCGGACTACAGCCCGCTTGTAGCAAGAATGTTCTGCGCTGTCGTAGACTATCTCTTCAACCGTTTCCTTGAGGGAATTGAGGTTGACCCATCAGGAATAAGCCTTATCTCATCAGCAGACACAAAAAGCAGGATTGTGCTCGTTTGCTCGCACAAGAGTTACATCGACCCGCTTCTAATCGGATATGCGCTATACAGGTCGGGACTTATGCCTCCCCAACAGGTAGCAGGAGAAAACCTTTCCTTCTTCCCGGTAGGCTGGCTTTTAAGGCATTGCGGTGCTTTCTATATCAGGAGAAACTTCATTGGTGAAACGCTTTACAGGGAAGTTTTTGAAGCTTATGTTCGCTACCTTCTCGCGAAAAACCATATCATTACTCTCTACATTGAGGGAACCAGGAGCAGGGACGGGAAAGTGAGCCATCCTAAACTCGGGTTCATGAAGATACTGAAAGAGGCTCTCGATGTTAACGTATGCAAGGACATCCTTTTAATCCCAGTATACCTCGGGTATGACAGGGTTCCAGAAGAGTCATCCCACGTTCGTGAAATGTGCGGCGGGAAAAAAGTCGCGGAGAGCGTAGGGGGATTTGCAGCGCTTTACAAGGCTGTTAATACCACGCTTGGAAGAGCTTTCGTGAGATTTGGAAAACCATTGAGCATGCGTCGTTCGCTTTCAAGTTCATCGCTTGAAGGGGTTGCTAAAGAGCTTTGCTGCCTGATAAATTCGCTAACGCCGCTTACCGGACGTATATGTGCTTCAGCCTCCCTTCTTGCCCTTGCAAATCCTGAAGCTGACTTCGAGAGAATTTTCGAGGGCGCTTCATTCCTTCTTGACCTTGGAAAAGCAAAGGGAATCGAGCTTGTTGATGACCGTGCCTCGATAAAGAAGGCTCTTAACTGGCTTGTCACAGAAGGCTATGTGAATCTCGAAGACCGAAACGGAATCGGTGTTTACGTTACGAACGAAAACGGAAGGAGATTTCTCTTTTACAACGCCAATATTGGAATCGGTCATTTCATCGACGATTGTCTTATAGCAGTAGCAAGAGCCGTACTCCTATCAGAAGAAAATCAAGGTCAGGCATGCGTAAACATAAAAAAAGAAGCAAAAACCAGAATGGAAAAATCAGGTTACCTCAAATTCCTTGTTCCAGATTCACCAGCGTATGTTTTTCGAGTTGGTTCTTTAGGCTTATCGGAGCGGGAATTCTTCAGTGATGAGGATAATTCCGCTCTCAAAAGACTCATTCTATCCGCCGACGAAGATGGCTTAGAACCCATGAAGGCCCTCATAAGCTTTCTTAAAGAAATCTTCGACAGGGAGTTCTTCTTCAAGGATAACACACTGGAAACGAAAGATTTCGGTCTGGAAAACGATCTCTCGGGCACACTTCCGAATACGGGTGGTTTTTCGAAACGCGCAGCACTGCAAGAAAACCGAAGCGCCAGCCTTATGCGTTTTTACGAATTTACCGACGAACCCATAAATCAAGCCCCGCCTGCGGAACGTAATCGCGCATGTGGTGAACGCGAACATTCAGGCGAAGCCAAAAACGAAGTAAAACAATCCTGGCAAATCTATCTACTTGCCTCCTTCCTTGTCCCTTTTATAGAGGCGTACGCGATTTCGGCAAGGACTCTTTCCCAGCTTCAGCCAGGAAATTGGTACAGTGAGGATGATTTTTTGGACCTCTGCTACAGTCACGGCAATGAAAGTTTAAAAGCAGGGATTATCAGGCGCCCCGAATCGCTTTCGAAGACTGCGCTTCTTACTTCGGCGGAGAAATTCGCCGAGAGCGACCTTATTCGCATCCGCTACCAAAAGGAAGAAGACTCGAAGAGAAAGTTCGCTTTCTATAAGTGTTTAGATTTCGATGAACTCAGAACAATTGAGAACATGCTTCTCGAGATCGCAAGTGCGATTTGGCGGTTGAACCACCCGACCAAGTAAAGTTATCGTGAGACGACGTTTCACCGTGTCCTTTTATTATTAAGCGGGCTTTCAAAGTTTTCACGAGAAATATAAGAGAGATATAAATTTTTGATCCCTTGAAATCCCGCGCAAAATCATTTGCCGCCCCGCAAAATACTTGACAAAAATCATGAAACTGTTTTGTTCAGCACAAATAAAGTCTTTAAAAAGTCAGAATATAACTACCCGCGCGAACAAAATGGATGATGCTCCATCGAACTAAGCGAAAACACAGAACTATAGCACATAAGTTTTTTAAATATGGACCCAACTTCGTTTCCCTAACTGTATTCTTACATGAGGCTTTCGACTCAAAAAATCTATTTTAGAATGTCCCAATGGTCGGCTATTATTTCTTTAGCGTCAAAATGCAGAACGATGAAAAGAAAAGCTATCTGCGGAAAATTCACACCGGAACTCGAAGAGAGACTGATCGAAGAAATATCATCTCTTAAGAAAATGGACACGCTGGCCGCTGGAACTATAGTTGTTGGCTCGACCTCGCTCGCCCTGTACCTCTCGATGCGGCTGGCGTCCGCGCTCGGAGCTCTGATTAATTCGCACATAATCACGCTCTTCGGGCTAGCGAAAAGACTCGCATCTCTGTCCTGTTTGGATCTCCGCATTATCCCTGAAGCTTTACGACAATGTGTCATAAGGCACCTTGTCTCAAGCGCCGATGCTTTGGTCTATTTCAACGAAGTAAAAAACAAGCCTGGCTTTATCAAAAGAATGTCATCTGCGTTTGAGGATATTGGCGAATCACTCATCACAAATCTTCCGGATGAACGTGCGATTGAAAAGCTGAAAATAGGTGCCCCGCTTTTCAACCGCAAAAAACTCGAGGAAATTTACAGGCTTTACGCGAAATACAGGGATTTCATCAAAGGCTATTTTTGTGAGCGTTCCGATATTTTTTGCCTTGCCTGCGAAAACGTTTCCGCGGTAAAAGACATATTCGGCTCGGAAAAAATAATCCTTTACGGAATCCCCGACATGAACGCGGCTCAGAAAAAATTTTTCTCATCCATCTGCGAAGCGGCTGAGGTGCTATACATGATTCCTTACAAGGAAGATGGCGCCTTTGACTACCCACGTCCAATCCTCGAGTGGCTTGAAAGCCTCGGGTTCGAAATAGAACACATTGAAAAAAAAGATAAGAAACACTCCCCTCAACTGCTATCGCTTGTCAAAAATCCCGTTCCTTTAAGAGAATCCAGAAAAGAAACAAGCGAAGAACCGGCGTCGGGCGAAGGTCAAACCGGGAAAAGTCCAACAGCCCCGGATAATACTTTACTGATAATCAGCGCGCCAGGAGAATCCGCTGAGGTACGCGAAATCGTGCGAGAGATTCTCGCTTGCGCCAAAGACTCTGGAGTGTCTTTCTGCGATATGGCGGTAATCCTGAGAAACCCGACGCCATATCTCCGACTGCTTACGGAACAGTTTGACCGGCTTGATATTCCGTACTATATAAGCGGAGGAATTCCTTTATCTGAAACCCGTTATGGGAAATGTTTTATTTTGCTTTGTGACCTTGTCGATTCGGACTATCCGAGAAAAAAAGTTATTGATTTCCTCGTTTCCTCGCCACTTGACCCGGAAAAAATTCCCGACGTAGATTGTGAGCATGTAAAACCCGAACAGTGGAATCTCATCAGCGCCGAGGCAAACATCATTGAAGGTCGCGAGGATTGGGAAAAAGGTCTCGAGCAATACATAAACCTCATTCGCGATGACACGACCAAAAGCGATGACGGCGATGAAGCCATCCCCGGAAAAGAACTAACGCTCGAGAAGCAACAATACGCACGCGCTCTCCTTTCAACAGTTAAGTATCTTTTCAAAATTCTTGAATCGATTCCTCGTTTGGGGACCGCGAAAGAGATTGGAAAACCCCTCATCTCAATCTTCGAATCGCTACTAAAAGATTCCGATGAACGGAATCAAGTCCTGGCTGAAATAAACGGTCTGCTCGAAGATGCAGACAAGCTTGGCGTGACCCAAAAAGAATTCATCATCGAGATGATGAAAAACCACATCGCCTCATGCGCGAAGAGAAAGGGTAGACCGGGACGGGGTGTCTGGATCATGAAAGTTATGGAGGCGCGCGGTGTGTCTTTCCCTGTAGTTTTCATTCCAGGCATCGTGGAAAAGATTTTCCCGATGTATCCGACCGAAGACCCTATTCTCACCGATTACGAGAGAAAAGTTCTGAACAAAGCCTTTGATTCCAGTGGAAATGCTGGGTTTTCTCTCAAGAAAGATAGGATGAAGGAAGAGCGATTTTTGTTTGAAAGCACAGTTTCCGTCGCCTCGCAAAAGCTTGTGCTATCTTTTCCAGGGCTCGATCCCGGCACCACCAGGGAAAGACTTCCAAGCATATACCTCCTACAGGCAGCAGAAAGGGCTTCTGGAAAAAGAATGAGCTATCAAATATTCAAAACACAGCCTTTCGTTCGGGAAGCATCTTTCATTCCCGGGTACCGAACAGATCCCCTGCTGTCCACGTCCGAGAATGAATTTCATTTCTCGCTTTTTTTCAACCCAGACGAAAAGATCTCAAATGCTGCAAGGAAATACCTGAGCGAAATCCCTGAAATTGCCTCAGGCTTGGAGATGTTCAAAAAGAGATACGGGTTTTACGCTTTTTCGGAATACGAAGGCATTATCAAAAAGCCTGAAATCATTAAAACGCTCGAATCGAAAGTCTTTCAAGCAAGAGAGCTCGAGTATTACGCCACGTGTCCGTATCTGTACTTTCACAAAGAAATACTTCGTTTAAAGCCCTTCGTGGAGCCGGAAAAAACGCTTGAAATAGATAAGCCCACTATAGGCTTGCTTGTTCACTCAATATTGCAGGAATTTTACGAGAAGTGCCGCAGGAAATCACTCCTTCCCCTCAAAAGAGAA
>JACVIW010000176.1 GCA_015711695.1 Candidatus Geohydrothermomicrobium daggyaiense | reverse complement strand
ACCGGGCTATTAAGTCCAGGTCGCGGAGGGCGAAGACAGTCTAAATCCTGGCTTTTTTTGATGAGCGGATTCGAAGCGTTAATATCGGGCACCCTTTGCTCCCGCTAGACAAGTTTCTGACCAATCATCTCCGCTTTTATGTCATATAAATCAAAAACAGGCGACCAGAAATCTACGCCGAAATTAACGGGCAAAGTTGAATGTTGCACGTATGAAAGGTTTTTGGCTCGGAGAAAAACACCTTTGCCGAAAGCCCATGCGTTGCAATCGCGTATATATAGAACTGACCGAGAACCGGGATACGGTCTGGGATTCTGTATATCGAGGCAATAAGACGATCAAAACCTTTATATATGCGCACCGGAAAACCTTTTGCGCGCGCGATCATTTTAGATCCCTTTAAGAAAATACTTCCTTATTCATAGTTGCACTTTAAAAGCATCAACCATCCTCATCTCTCCCACCCCAGGAGGTTATCAACCACTTTGACCGCTTGAAACGAGTCATTTCCATAACCATCGGTGCCAATTTTATACGCGCAAGAGCGAGTCATAGCGCCTCCTTCCACGACAACTTTAAGGTGGCTCATTATGCCTTCCTTATTCAGAATTCGGGTGACATCCCCCATCCGGCGCATTTTTGTGGTCATATAAGCGCCCATCTCCAGAGCATCCGCATCTTTCTCAACGACGCTTTTGAGAAAGATGACAGCTGGTACGTCAAATTCGAGGGCAATTACCTCATAAGAAGAACATCAAAGCATTGCTATATCGAGATTCTTTCCGATTTCGTGCGCGTCACCCTCCACGGTGCCTATGACGACCTTCCCTTTATGAGCGATACCGCCGCTTTTTTAAAAGGCGCTCGAGCTTGCTCAAAACCTCCTTAAAAGCTTCCGTGGCAAGCATGATACCGGGGAGGAAATATGTTCCCTCCTGCCAGAGCTTTCCCGCTTCATATATTCCGGGGGTGACTCCCTTTTGTAGGATATCCGCAGGCGCGAAGCCTCTCATAAGAAGATCATCGGCGATACTTGCCGCTCTTATATCATCACCTGCGCACACAGTTTTCCCAAACCCAAAACCCATTCGATTAAAATTTCTCCCCTTTTCTTCACTTTTTATGGGGCAATAATTTGAGTGGAATAAAGAATATTGCCCCACATGCGATGAACCGTCTCTCCCCAAACAAAAACCTTCAGGGATTTTCTCAAGTGATTAAGCATAACACTTCAATTCAAATCCCTTTCTACTGGGAGCCGCACCAGCTGGACTTATCAGTTTTTCGCATTAAGAAATATCACCTGAGTTTAAATTTTTGCTTAACAAAGGCTTTTATTTTCCGTTTTTTCTCACTGAATTATCTTTCACGCTTTTTACGGGGGGCAATCGAGCATGCGTAATGTGCGGATGCTTGGATAGTACCTCATATTTATCCTGGTTATCCTGAGGTTTTTCTGAACCGCGTTTCGATTCTCACGCTTGCCTGAATGCTTGACCGATCCTGAAAGCCTGGTTTTGATTTCCTACTCACCTTTCAGAAAATCTATCTCAAGAAAAAACAATACGGGATATTCAGTCACGCGAAACCCTGTTCAGCACTCCGATCACGCGCAAATCCTCTACTGTTTTTTCGCCAACTTGGGAACCATAGCGGTAGAAAACGGGCGGTTCTCCAATCGGAGATGGAACCCTCAACCATTCTCCAGCCTGGGTGTTTCCAAACACTTTCCCGCTCCACAGGTGCACCCACCTCCCAGCGGGTAGATAGAGCCGCACTTCATCTGCACCCGGCTGGAGACAGGGCGCTATAAGAAACTCACTTCCGAGCATGAACTCCTCTTTAATGCCCCAGGCCTCAGGGTCACCTGGGTAATGGAGAAAAAGGGGCCTTACAAGCGGATACCCCGAGCTGGATGCTTCTTTCAAAAGTTCCCTTCGGTAGAAGTGCAGCGTTTCATAAATTTTTGCGAATCTCGCGAACTGTCTTATCGTCTCGGCATCTCTATCCCACTGGCAGTTAAGTTCCGGCATGTTTCCCTCGTGCGTGCGAAAAACCGCGGTGAAGGCGTTCATCTCAATCCATCTCAAGAGCAATTCCTTACTTCTCGTATACCCGAAACCCGGCAACCAGGACAGCCCTATTGTCGTATACCCACCTATATCACTGTGGTTCAGCGAAAAGCCTGAGATGCCGCTTGAGAGAAGCCCAGTCAAAGCAGACTTAATTCCATCGTGTTCATCCCAGTTTACAAGCTGATCTCCAAGCCAGAAAAGGGTAGAAAAACCGGGGCTTTTCGTAAAGCCCGAACGGGTGAAGAAAATTACTTCCCCTTCAAGACCAGCCTCGCGAATTGCCTCCCGGTTGAGCTTTGCCCATTCCTCTGGATAGCGATTGTGAAAGCGCGCGGGGTTATTCCCACCCTCAAGAAGGCAATCAAAGGGAAGCGCTTCGGCATAATCAGCCATCCATCCTGAAACCCCGGCGTCCAGGAACTCGCATTTTATTATTTCTTTTACCCATTCACGAGCCTTTTTGTTTGAAAGATCAACCATCCCAGCCGAAAAATCAGTATTAGGGATTAGGTAGGGCTCGCCATCTTTTTTCCTTACGAGATATCCCTTCTCTTTTGCTTCGAGAAACAGATTTCGTCTGTATGAAGGCTTTTCACTTACATCCACAAGAAAAGGATTTAGATATGTCAGCACCCGAATTCCCTGTGCCCGGATTTCTTTAACGAGCTGTGGGAAATCTGGATACAGATCGGGATCGGGCTCCCAGTTCCACCATAACTGTGAACCCGCTATTGTCCTGCGCCTTCCGCACCAGTCATGAATCCAGACGGCTGACACCGGAACGCCATTCTCTCTCAATCTTCGCACGGTTTCTCTTACTCGGGTGCTCCCCCCCTGAACACAGACAATCGCGCCCTCTCCAACCCATTCGGGCAATTCCGCCATCCGACCTGAATATCGGGTAAATTTTTCGATGATCTCGAGCGGCGAACTGCCAGCGAGGATTCTTCCTCTTATTCTCCTTGAAAAGAGGCTCACCGTTACCCTTGTCGGGTCAGTGAGATCGAAAACCGAATACTCCGGGTTTTTTAAAAACATTGATCGAAGATGATTGGTGAGATAGAAAGGAACTGCGGCATAGGTAGAAAAAGCATCTCCGCCCGAACCCGCAAAGAGATTCATTAGGAAAGTGAGAGGCTGCAATCCCCTTCCTATACCCTGCTCCTGGACAAGCACAGGCACGCGCTTTCCCTTCATATCAAGGTATGAGTACTGGGCGCCGAATCCAAAGAATCGCTCATCCGCGGACGTTTTATAAATCATGAACGCGCGGTTTATCCTTCCCTCCTCACAGGATCCGGAATGCGCCTGAAAATCAAAATCAACGCCGCCATCATCCTTTCCCTTAAAAACCACACGGTAGCGCAGAGGTGGCAAAGAATCGAGAAATGAGCCGTTTATTATTACCGCGCCGTCTTCCTCAGAAAGTTCATCAACACTTTGATGGCAAAAGCGCCTCTTTAAGTAATCATGAATCCTGTAGGAACCTCTCGACTCGAATATCTTTGCACTTCCCGTTCCGAGCGAAAAAAACGCTTCGCCCCTGGAGGTTTCCCATATGACGTCTTTTCTGTCAGATACGCGATATATTCTTATCTTAGGTCCGCAAAAAAGAGGATTGCTCCATTCAACCAGATACTTTCCAGTCCTCAAAATCTTCGAAGGAACGTTTGACCAGAGAGTTCTATACAGGGAAAACCCGTGTGTCGATGAGGTATATGGCCGGCTGCTTTGGACAGACCCTGGAGGGAAAAGAAAAAGCAGCGAAAAAAGAAAAGCAGAAATTAACAGAAAAGCACCTTTCTTGTTACATAACTTGTAGATAATATTTTCCCTGGCTTGCTTCATTGCAGTGCAAATTGCTCGAAACTGACTGCCTTATGAATAGCGTACCGTTTCCGAATCGACCATAAATAAGGCTATGGAGCATGTGGCGTACCATCATTATTAATACTGCCCGAGAGCAACGCAATATCACTCAGTCTCACTTCGCCGGCGCTTGAGCCTCGCCCTTCGACCGGCGAGCCCCGCAGCCGACATAAGCCCCATAAAAATCCCAAAAAGCACGAGAAGCGACGCGCCACCGCCACATATATTCGTGATTCTAAAACCACCGGGTAACCTCGCTACCTCACCATCAGGATTTCTAACAACAACGTCATACCTGCCTATCGGCCCTGTGAGATTGAATCTGCACGTAATCCTCGAATCGGAGTGCACCACGACATTCGAGGCGTTTAAACCCATTCCTCCTCCCTCTAACCAGACTTGAGCGCCTGGCTGGAAACCCCTGCCAATCAGGTCCGTTATTTCCACAACTGTGCCTTGCACGCCATAGTCTGGAACTATCTTTATGACCCTAAAAGGTGATCGGTGCAAAACGCTCCCATAGGGACCTACCATCCAGATCGTATCCCTGTCAACAGCGCTTATTCCCGTTCCTCCAAACATGCTCCCTGTTTCCTCATCTATCCAGGTTGCCCCGCCGTCAGCGGTTTTCAGAGCCACGGTTTTAAAAATCCCCAGCGAGGCATTATAGTGGTAACCGTTCACCCACGCGCAGCTGGCGTCCACGACATCACTGGAATTGAGTGTGTAGCCTGATGATTCAAACTGCTTGACCCAGGTGCTGCCGCCATCCGAGGTCTTGAGAATCGAACCAATCCGGGAGTCACTTCCAACCGCCCATGCCGTGTTCCCGTCAGCGGCGGATACGCTCATCAAATCATGAGAGACACCGGATGAATGCTGAACCCAGTTTTGTCCGCCATCAACTGTCTTAAGTATCAAACCTGAAGAACCGACAGCCCAGGCTATATGAGAATCACAGGCACTGATGGAATAAAGAGCCCCCTCAACCGCTGGAGATTGGTCCACCCACGATATCCCCCCGTTTTCTGTCTTGAGTATCCTGACGTGTTGGTATCCTCCGAATACTGAGTAGCCGACAGCCCATGCAGTGAGCGCGTCTACACAGGTTATCCCGAGGAACCGCGAACCGTACTCATCATGAACAATGCTCCAGGAAGCCCCCCCATCGGAAGTTTTATAAATCCTTCCCCATGGATCCCACCCGAACCAGGAAGCGGTCGCCGCCCAAACGTTGTTTCTATCCGCGGCGCTTATCGACCGCACCCTATTTGAACCCGTATTTAACTGCACGCTCCAGTTTGACCCACCGTCCTCCGTTTTGATAATGGTTCCAGACCCACCCGCCCAGACTGTATTCACATCCGCAGCAGCCACAGCATACAGGTCGGATGAAGTCGCTGATCTCGCAAGGTTAACCCA
>JACVIW010000175.1 GCA_015711695.1 Candidatus Geohydrothermomicrobium daggyaiense | reverse complement strand
TGCTGTATGGAACCGTTGAGGTAGAATAGATACAAACAATAGATATAAATATAAGAAAGAAATATAAGAAAGACTGGGATGTGTTGACAATTTTGCGCTTTTTGACTTATCAAGCAATTCCGGGCGAGATTTCAACTTCGGGGTAAATTCTGGACATTTCATATCTATTTTATTGCGTAAATGATCGCGATAAGTTAGGCGGTTTTGCGAACAGATGAAAAGCGCTGAGATCAGGGAAAAGTTCATAAAGTTTTTTGAGGAGCGAGGTCACAGGGTGGTGCCGTCCTCTTCGCTCGTCCCCGATGATCCCACTCTTCTTCTTACCAATGCCGGCATGGTTCAGTTCAAGCCGTATTTTTTGAGGGAAATTGAACCCCCGTTTCCCAGGGCAACGTCAGTCCAGAAGTGCCTGAGGACCACTGACATTGATTCTGTGGGTAAGACCGCCAGACACAACACGTTCTTCGAGATGCTTGGTAATTTCTCATTTGGTGATTACTACAAGGAGAGGGCGATTCCCTGGGCTTGGGAACTGGTGACCTCCGTTTTGGAGATTGATGCCGACAGGCTGTGGGTATCAATTTTCATCGAAGACAATGAGGCGGAAGCTATCTGGGCTGAAACGCTTGGGGATAGAGCCTCAAGGATCGTTAAACTCGGCGAAAAGGATAATTTCTGGGACATGGGACCTACCGGGCCGTGTGGGCCATGCTCCGAGATACTCTACGACCGCGGTTCGGAGTACGCATGTTCCGAATCTTGCGTGCCAGGGTGTGATTGCGACAGGTTTGTTGAACTCTGGAACCTTGTTTTTATGCAGTACAACCGCGAATCTGACGGAAGCCTGAAGCCCCTCCCGAAAAGGAACATCGATACGGGAATGGGACTTGAGAGAGCTGCGGCAATAAAACAGGGAGTAAAAACCATATTTGAGACGGACGTGTTTATCCCCCTGCTTGACGGCATTGCCGATATTAGTGGAGTCAGGTTGAATGACTCAGAATCGACTGACGTTTCGATGAAAGTGATAGCGGACCATTGCCGGGCGGCGACCTTTCTTATCTCGGACGGTGTAATACCATCCAACGAGGGCAGAGGATATATTCTCAGGAGACTCATAAGAAGGGCTGTTCGCCATGGCAGAATCTTAGGAATTGAAGAACCATTCATGCATTCGCTTTCCCATGTTGTGGTGCGAATTCACGGGGATACTTACAGAGAACTTGTTACCCACAGCGAACTTATCTCAGAGGTAATAAAAGCTGAAGAGGAACGCTTTGGTCAGACTCTCGAACAGGGTCTTGAGCTTCTACGTGAGGAAATCGAAATCGCGAAGAGAGGTGGAAAGTCACAGATTGATGGAAAAACGGCGTTCTACTTGCATGACACGCTTGGATTCCCGCTTGAACTAACCGAGGAAATTGCCCGGGACAGCGGCATGCTAGTAGATGTGGACGGGTTTGAGAAACTGATGGAAGAACAGAAGCATAGGGCGCGAAGCAAAAGGGAGGACGAGGCTCAAAACAGGGAAATCTCTTTATTTATATCCGTTTTCAAAGAGAAAGGACCGACCACATATGAGGGTTATGAGAAAACCTCGCTTACCGCAAGCGTTGAAGCGCTTATTCTGGACGGTCAAAGAGTTGACGAAGTTAGCGGAAATGCCGAGGTTGACATAATTCTTGACAAAACCCCCTTTTACGCTGAATCCGGTGGTCAGGTCGGGGACACGGGCTTGATCACATCCCGACGCGCAAAAGTTGCTGTATTTGATACCTTTTACGGCGCACCAGGAGTCATCGTTCACAGAGGAAAACTCGAGGGTATTATTTCGACCGGCGAAGTGGTCCAGGCTGTTATAGACACGGACCGCAGAATTACTATCTCGAGGAATCATACCGCTACGCACATACTTCACCGCGCTTTACGCGAGATTCTCGGCACGCATGTGAGGCAGGCAGGTTCGCTTGTCGCGCCCGATAGGCTTCGCTTCGATTTCACGCATTTCAAGCCGCTCTCCGATGAGGAAATCGAACTTATCGAAAACCTCGCGAATGAAAAGGTACTAGAGGATATTCCGGTTAGTGCTTTTGAAACTTCAAAAGAAGAAGCTATGCGCTCTGGCGCGATCGCGCTCTTTGGGGAGAAGTATGCTGAGAAGGTTCGAGTTGTGGAAATAGAGGACTTTTCCAGGGAGCTTTGCGGGGGTGTGCATGTCAGAAGAACGGGGCAGATCGGGCTTATCAAAATCGTCTCTGAGACCGGAATTGGAGCCGGTTTAAGAAGGATAGAAGCTGTCACGGGAATTGCTGGCGTCGAGCGTGCGCGCAAATTTGAAAAGATTGCGAAAGAAACGGGCGATCTGCTTAGATGCCAGCCTGAGGAAATTCCCGAAAAAGTATCCGAGACCCTATTGAAGATAAGAGAACTCGAGCGCTCTCTGGAGCGGGCTTACGCGAGAGCTCTGGAGGAATCCTGCAAAGATATATCTCGAAGTGGAATTAAGGAAACGATAGGTGGGATTCGAGTTATATCAGGTGGCGTTAGCGGGCTTGATCAGAAGAAACTCAGGGAAGCGGCGGATATTCTTGTTGAAAAGGAGGGTTACGGAGCTGTTGTCGTGGGCTCTACTGATGGAGAGAAAGCTCATCTTGTCGTGAAATTGTCTTCTTTTGTGCTGGACAAAGGTCTTGACGCGCGCGAACTCGCAAGAACAGGAGGCTTCATTCTAGGTGGAGGAGGGGGAGGAAGGCCGGACATGGCTGTAGCAGGTGGCTCCCGAATCGATTCAATTGAAGAGGCGCTTAGAGCTATTCGCCAGGCGATCCGCGAAAAGCTTGAGGGTTGATGGTCTGCGAAGGAAGTTTTAAGCCCTGATAGGTTGCCTTGAGATCCAGAATTATCGGTCTTGACGTGGGTGGCAAAAGAATAGGGGTCGCTGTATCAGATTCGGCGGGCGTGACCGCTCAACCGTTTGATACGATCGAGCGGGACGAGAAGGCGGTTTTTCGCGTAGCGGAACTCGTCCGATCACTCCAGGCGGAAAAACTGGTGGTGGGGCTTCCGCTCAATATGGACGGCACCGAGGGTGAGCGAGCTGAAGACGTGCGTTCGTTTGCGATGATGGTTAGCAGGGAGGTTAAAAAACCCGTCGTTTTCGTGGACGAAAGGCTTACCACGGTTGAGGCTGAGTCGCTAACATCAAAAGGTGAAAGGGATAGACGCAAGAGGAAGAGGGCGTCTGACAGGGTGGCAGCCGCTATAATCCTTAAATCTTATCTTGATTCGACTGAAAGAAATAAAAGAAATTTTTGTCGATAGATAATATCAAGCTAGCGTAAAAGCTTTCTGATAGGGCTGGCTTAACGATATTTTGTCGCTGAACATGTTTGCGCTTGGGTTTTTCAGAGAGAAAATAAAAAAAAATAGAAGGATTTTTCCTCAATGGATTTCGATTATTTTTCTTAGCATTCTTGCGTCTGGAATCCTTTCTCACGGATGCTCATTGCGCGATACACGACAATCAAACAACGGGTCCGGGGTATATAAAATTGTGATCCCTGAGGGCTTCACCGTCGAGGATATTGCGGCAAGAGTTGAGTTTTCGAGCAAAGGGCGCATCACCCGCGATGAGTTTTTGAATGTCGCCAGATCAAGCCATTTCGACCACTGGTTTTTAAAAGGAACTAACGGTAACCTTGAGGGATTTCTTTTCCCGAAGACATATGAGGTAATGGCAAACGCCACGGCGAAGAGCGTGGTAAAAAAACTCCTTGACCAGTTTGAGAAAGAAACTAGCGCTATCGACTGGGGGAGGGCGAAATCTCTGGGCGTAACTCCATACCAGGCGGTGATAGTCGCCTCCCTCATAGAAAGGGAAGTGAGAGTTCCTTGGGAAAGGGAACTTGTTTCGTCTGTCATATACAACCGGCTATCAAAAGGAATGAAACTCGAGATAGACGCAACCGTTCAGTATGCCCTAAAGACGTGGAAACGTGAGCTTTCTTATGATGACCTAAAGATTGACTCTCCGTATAACACATACAAAATTCAGGGTTTGCCACCATCCCCGATCTGCAACCCGGGATTCGAGTCCATCAGAGCTGCGCTTTACCCAGCGAACACGGATTATTTATTCTATGTTCTTACAGACCCTGTCAAAGGGACACATAGTTTTACCGCTGATTACCAGCAATTTCTGAGATGGAAAAGAGAGGCGGGAATGTAGTAATTCCCGCTATATATTGTATTTTTTATTGTGCGTTCAATTAGTTTTAGGTTTAGAATAATTGTTGGATGGCGTGGAGCTTAAAAAGGTCCAGCCCGCTTGCTTATGCGTAACGAAATAATTAAATGAAGGGGTCATCAGCAAAAGAAAATTTCCCGATAAATTATTTGAAGGAAGATACCAAACGTTTCCCCGGAGGAAACCGAACGGTAAGATGAGTGAGCGCGAGAATCAGATTAACCGGCTGCTTTCTGGCCTTAAGGATGCCGAGCCGTATATCAGGGCATGCGCGGTGCTAAGTTCTGACGCTTTCCCGCTTGCTTCATGGACCGATTATTATGATGACGAAGATGAAATGGCAAGGTATTTCTCGCGGTTCATCTCTGCGGCTGAAATAGCCGGTGAGTATTTCGGAATTGGGGGAGCCGATAGAGTTTATTTGAAAGGCGAACGAGGTTACGTTGTAGTTTTTCAGGTAAACGAGAACGCCCATTTTGCCTGTGCTCTGGAAGCTGGGGCGAGGATGGACGAGGCGCTTAAGTCAATCAGAACATGCGCCTTAAAGTTAGCGGAAGTGATATGAGATAAAGGACGGCGAAAACGTTTTAATGATTTTGGGGGGCGGAGAAAAAACTGTCTGGCTTATTACTGTAGGGAACCAGGATGTGTCGAATTTGAAACACCGTTCTTGAGGGAGAAGCGTTTGACGGAAAGATGCTCGGGTCATGAAAGTCATGCAAGAACTCGCATTGGTTCAGAAAAATGCGTTACAGTTTTTCGGGTCTTGGTTGTGACTTCTCAAAATACGGACGGGCGAAAAGGATTAAATGATTGAATCGCTGAAAAGCTTGCTCTGTTTTATTTCGGAGGGTTTGCCTTGGATGAGTTTTTGAGGATAAAACTGCATGACGCGATAGGCGAATTGATGAGGAAAACACAGGGAATTGACGCAGTTGCCGTTGTGAGCATGGATGGTTTTGTGCTCGCTTCAAATTTACCCGTGGGTTTCAGCGAGGAAAGATTGGGAGCGATGTCGGCTGCTATTTTAAGTCTCGGAGAACGGACGTCCGATGAACTTGGAAGAGGGACGCTATCTCAAATTTTTATCGAAGGCGAGAACGGGTATGTGTTTCTGCTTGCCGCGGGTGAAAACGCTGTTTTAAACGTTGTCGTAAGAAAA
>JACVIW010000174.1 GCA_015711695.1 Candidatus Geohydrothermomicrobium daggyaiense | reverse complement strand
CGCGTCCTTCCCGATAACGCTATATGTGTTCAGTGATTCACCGCGAATGTCAAACTGGAGTGTTAGCTCGGTCCCATCCATGCCCTCAAGCTTTAACTTACCAAGCTGCTCTGAAAAAATCCCGGGCACAACCTCCTCAAAATATTCTTCCACAGATATGTCATCCCTAATCTCCATAGCTACAACACCGCCTCCAGTTAGGAAATCTTCCATCCAAAATAGAATACATCGCTTTGTCCATTCGCTCTACAAAACTGTAAAAATTAAAGGAGATCGCGGTGTCAACAAGAGAAATAAGACGCAAAATGAAATTTCGCGATTGGTTATTCAATGTTGATTCCAAAAACCCCGCTATTTTGAAGAAGACTTTTTTATTTAATGAAAAGGAAATTCAAAACAGTGTAGCGCAAGGATTTATCGAGAAAGAATTTCAGGTTAAACCAGGATAAAGAATTAAAATTTGCGGCCCCTTCTGATAAGTGAAAACAAATTAAGAAAAACATAATACCTTACCCGCTGGACCTTGCTTGTGCGCGCCGGCCACAAGGAACGCGGACCATGACGTTCGCCGCTTTGATCTCATATTCAGCGCTCCAGTCCTTGTACGGATCGAAGAGGAAATTGTCAACTTTATGCCGAACGTCGTGGGTGTTTCCGTCAGAAACATACACAACCATGAGACAAATACAAATACCACGGTCTGGTACATCCCGGAAGTTGACGAAGTTATTCGTGCGGTAAAGGCGCTCAACGGATGCCAAGGTGATTCCGGGTGGAACGGGTTTCTCTATTTTTCCTATTGAATGTCTTAAGCATTTCGAGGTGAGTCTCAACATTGTCGGAGATGGCTAAAGAGCGTTTGTCGAACTTCTTAAATGTCTGCAACATGGAGGCGAGCCCTTAGCTCTATCTGAAGTCGATTCAGAGACAGGTAAAAAGCGGGCGTGAACGCGCAGGAGGACGGGATAGAAATGGAGGCTCTGCCCGTGCCCGATAGAAATTTCCCGGACACTTTATACCAATCCTCGTTCTCATGAAAGAAATCTAACCCAGATAATGGCTAAAGTTGTGTGCCTTTGCGAAAGCATTAGAAACGAGTCGGGTTGTGATTATATACTTGAGCACCTGGGAAAAGGATTCTCTAAATTTGAAGTTGAAGATGACGTGGGAGACTCCCGCTCATCAGACATGCGGGAAAACTTCTTCCTCTTTTTTGGTAAACCGGGCAAATCAAGGAAAAGGTCGATGAAAGCATCGAAATAATGGATGCGCTTAGCCCGGATTCCGTAAAGATAACGGTCGGAATCAGAATTTTCCCCCGCTGTGGGATTCACGAAATAGCTCCAAAGCAGAGTTTTATTTCTCCCGGTCAGATACTGTTTTATCCCCGCTTTTTAATATGGAGCCCGCAGCAAGCAACTGGCTTTAAGACTTAACGGCAGACGTTTGCAAGGAAAAACCTGGAAAGATTATCCGATTGGCCCGCGAGGTTTATGACCAGAATGCTCATAAAAATTGAAGCCGGAGGTGTAAAGCGTGTTATTTTTCACCCCCTCTGAAGCAAAGCCACAAGCCGAACAAACTTCCTCATAACAAGCCGGTAAAAACTTCTGCTGAGCCTGAAGATAAAATCCCCCAGGTAAATCTCACGACCGACCTTGACGATAGGCTTGTTTTTTTCGACACCTTTTATCACCGCTTCAGCGACACGCTCTGGCCTCATGCCGTGCCTTTTGAAGAACCTGTCAACCCTCCGCGCTAAATCGCCCTTGTTATCCAAATCTCCCCTCGCGCGAATCTTCCCTTTCTCGATTATGTTCGTCGCTACAAATCCAGGACAAACAGCCGTGACTCCTATTCCAAAGGATGAAGCCTCCTGTCTTAAGACTTCCGTAAAAGAAAGAACCGCCGCCTTGGTAGCGCAGTACACTGTCATTATCGGTAGTGGAACAAGACCAGCGCCGCTCGAGACGTTGACAATGTGGCTTTTACCCTCTTGCTTCACCATCCCTGGATAGAAATAATGACAGCAATACAGAACTCCCATTATGTTCGTTCTAACAACCCATTCCAGGTCGTCAAGGCTCAGCAGCTCAAAGAAACCTCCCATTCCAACGCCAGCGCAGTTAACAAGAATATCAACCCTTTTGTAAGCCCCAAAAACCTCCCGGGCGAATTCCTCAACCTGCCAGGCTCTTGACACGTCCACTACCCGGGTAAATATGTTTAAGCCGTTCCTGCCGGATTCCTCCAAAAGCGTCCTCAAGCCCTCACCATCTATGTCACATGCAGCGATCCGCGCTCCTCTTCGGAGAAACTCCAGCGCGAGCGCTTTTCCGATACCGCTTCCGGCGCCAGTGATAACAACAACACGGTTTTCGAAATCCGCTATCCAGCTCTTCACGATCCCCACCTCACAAGAACACCCATCTGAAAACCATCTCCTGGCAAGCCCGGGTCTTTCCATGCTTGAATCTCAAAGACCGCCCCTGCACTTATTTGACCCTGCCCTTCGAACGACAGATATCTTGTCGGGGAAATTTTCAAGAATTTCCACTATTTCCTCCTGTTCCGATTTCGGGTAGGACTGGCAATATTTCGCATCGCGCATCAGTCTTTCCATGCCGTAGTCGCGCATATAACCGTATCCTCCATGTATCTGCACGCCGTTAAGCGCGGCGCTCATAGCGAATCTTGAGGCAAGTATTTTCGCTGCCCTGCACATCGAAAGGCTTACGAAGCCTTTCGATAAAGCGTTCTTCGCGTATGAAATCAATGCCTCAGAAGATAATATTCCAGTGACCATTTCGCCTAGATAGATTCTCATTTGCTCATGCTCGATTATGTAATCCCCACCCTGATACCGCTCTTTAGCGTACGCGCGGGAAACATCGTAAGCCCGCATTGTTATTCCGACCGCGACTGACGCGAGCCCGAGCATAAGCACCGATTCAAGAATCTCGGAAAACTTCAGTGAGATCTCACAGCTTTTAACCCCCGCCCCGGACAAATCAAGCCGGATGCTGGCTGGCATTGAAGACCTTAAGCCCAGAGGATTATCAATCTTTTTAATTGCCAGTCCAGAACAAGGATTTTCAGCGTAATAAAGGAGTGGCTCTCCTTGAACATGGAAGACCACCGCGTGTGCGTCCCAGCCACCAGGCACTATTCCGGTTCTTAAAACACCATCCTCATTCTTCACGCAAGTCGCGTAAACAGCTCTCTTTTCGCCGGCCGCGAAAGGCTCTGGGTCAATTTCATCTCGTGATTCCTCCAGGGCAAGCAGGGCGAGATTGTGGGAAAGGAGCAAAACCGCGAAACCGCAGGAAGCATAAGCAATCTCCCTTAATCCAAATGTAAGCTCACTCAAGCCTTCGGGAAAACCGGAATCACTTTTGCCAAGGCATGAGCATAATCCGATGGAAGCGGCGTTTCTGAAAAGAGTTGAAATCCGCCCGGGGTCAGGTTTTTCATCGATTTCCAGAGCAACACCTTCAAGCTCCTTTTTGCGAAATTCAGAAACTGTCTCAAGGACGGCCCTTTCCTCTTCTGTAAGAATTTCATCTTCCCTGTCCATTAATACCACCCCATTCTCGCCCAGATCATCGTCTTTTGAGCCTCTTCATTTCAATCTTCAGGCTTTTCTGTATTTCTGTATTGAAAAAGGTGAGCATATTGAGCTGGTTTGTTCCTTCATAAATCTGGGTGAGTTTCGCGTCCCTGAAAGCCTTCTCAATCCATTCACGCTCCTCGCACACTTCGGAGCCAAGATGCTCGAGCGCAAGGGATGTGACATAGACTGCGGTATCTCCGCCAACAGCCTTAGCCATCGAGGCATAAGCGAGAGCACGCGTTATTTCATCCTCCCTGGCGTAAAATGTGAGAATTGAACCGCTCAGGCGTTTTCCCTTTATCGAGTTAAAAAAATCGAGGTATTTCCCGCTTGTTCTTACGGATTGCGGAATGAACCCCAAAGAGCGCAGGATCGGGCTCGACATAGCGCGTCCCATCGACAAATCAAAGCTCATCGCTGCGTTCATGTACGTCCACCTTGAAACCTGAATCCTTGTTTTCATATCGGCAAGCGCCATTTGAATCCTCTGTTTTTCAACAGGCCTGGTGCCATATCTCGACCTGTTAGCCCACTTCAAAAACCACTCATACGCCCCTCTCGCTATTCCCGTGGCTATTGCACCAACAGGAGCGCGTGAAGCCGCAAGGAGAAGTAAAGTTCCGGGTTGCATCCCCATTCCCTCAAATGAGAGAACGTTCTCTTCGGGGACAAAACAGTTTTCGAAGAGAAGCTCCGCCGCGGGACATGCTCTCTGTCCCATTTTCACCTCGACGCGGGGCACGGAGAAGCCTTCCATGTCTTTGTCAATGAGAAACGTCGTCCAAGTTTCGAGGGGGCGCGCGCTGTCAGTTGCGCAGCACAGCACCGTGTATTTAGCTACCGATCCATTAGAAATAAAGCATTTCCTTCCATTGAGGATATACCCGCCCCTCACCTTTTTTGCGTTCATGGAAAGCCTTGCGGTCCGCAAAAAGTTAGGCTCCTCCACATCGGTACCCGCGGAAGGCTCAGTGACGGCAGCTGCCATGAGCACTGGATTCCCTTTCTTTTCCTCCTCCACTATTTTTCTTAAAACCTTCTCCCAGAAAGTTATCGAACCACACACCAGCAGAGGCGCGATCCCGAGCGCGTGCGCCCCGAAGATATTCCCAACCCCTGGACAAAAAGAGCACAGTTCCTCCATAGCAAGCGAAAAGAGAACTGCAAGTCCACCCTCACCACCCACAATCTTCGGAATAATAAGTGAAAGGAGCTTATATGAAGTCCCGGCCCGGATAAGATCCCATGGGAAAAAATCATGTTCGTCTTTTATCTTTTTGTCGAGCTCGAGCGCGAGAGGTAAAACGTATCTGCGTCCGTAATCAGCGCACCTTCCCACAGTCATTGCGAGGCTTTCGAACTCACGAGGTCTAAAACGCCTTATATGTTCCAGCATGGGAAAATCAGCCAGTAGCCTTGATTTCATCTCTTTGATCCCGCCAACCGTGTTTTCCATAGCAATCTTCCTCCTGGGCTTGGTTACGAAAAAATTATTCATGCGAGCTAACGAAAACCCAGATGCCTAATATGATCAGCGTCTCTTCATTGCCCTGCTTGAATCGCTTTTCTTGAAAAATACGCAGCAATTATAAACGCCGCGCTCCGAAGCAAAATTGTTTGAATTAAAAGATTTCCATTCCCGTAAATTACTTCAAAACCGGCTTCATGCCCCAAAGATTATCAGAAATTCATATACCATAAGAAATTACAAACATTAGGGGAGTTCTCATTGTCTCGGGAGTTTGTGCATCGCCCGCATAAGTAATCACGCTTTTTGGCATGAATCATCAGTTAAAGCCTTCGTTAAG
>JACVIW010000173.1 GCA_015711695.1 Candidatus Geohydrothermomicrobium daggyaiense | reverse complement strand
TGGGTGATGGCAGCAGGGGTTTGCCGCAGCACAGCCCATATCAGGGTATAATTGTGACCGCAGGCGCTCCGCGAGTGCCCAATGTACTCATTGAGCAACTCGCGGAAGGCGGAAGGCTCGTGATACCAGTGGGTTCATCTTCCCTTCAAATACTCACTGTGGTCGAAAAAAAGGAAGATGAGGTAATCACGAGGGAGGAGGGTTCCTGCATTTTCGTTCCGCTCGTGGGGAAATACGGGTGGGCTGAAAGACCCCCTTGAAGGTTACGCCCTGGTTGGTTACCGGTGTTTGATATTATCAGAGAGAATGGGTGAGTTTTTTTTGCGAAAAGATAAAAAGATATAACGAGATGTTGCCTGTAATCGTCATACCTACATACAACGAGCGTGAGAATATCGAAAGGCTCACAAGAGAAATACTTAATCTCGGCTGTGGCGTATCACTTATCATAGTCGATGATAACTCTCCTGATGGGACGGGAAAGATAGCCGACATACTGTCGGAAGAATTCAGCCAGGTTAGCGTGATTCACAGATCTTCGAAACTTGGTCTCGGTTCCGCCTACAGGGAAGGCTTCATGAAAGCTCTTAAAATGGGTGCGGATTGTATCTTTGAAATGGATGCGGATTTCTCCCATGACCCGAGATACATCCCGCAGTTTCTTTCCGCTATAAATGAGCATGATGTCGTTATCGGGTCCCGCTATATCGAGGGTGGCGGTATAGAGAACTGGGGATTGATAAGGGAGCTCATAAGCCGCGGCGGCAGCATGTACGCGCGATTCTGGACAGGCTTGAAAATAAGGGATACCACAAGCGGTTACCGCTGCTACCGCAGGGAAGTCATCGAAACCATTGATTTCAGCAGGATAAACACGAGCGGTTATGCGTTTCAGGTGGAGATGGCGTATGTTTGCGTTCTTTTAGGTTTTGACGTTTTTGAAATCCCGATAGTGTTTACCGACAGGAGAGTTGGCGCATCGAAGATGAGCGGTGAAATCGTTTGGGAAGCGGTAAAGGTGGTTGCTGGTCTAAGAAGAAAGTACAAGGACTTAAGAGAGGGTGGCAGATGAGCAAGAAAAGTGTCCATGAGCAACTCAAATATCTTTTCGAACCCCGAACCATTGCCGTGATTGGCGCGACTAACAATAAGCTGAAGTGGGGATACATAGTTCCAGCAAATATACTCGCCGGTGGATATCAAGGAGAACTCTATCCGGTTAATCCTCATGAGGAGGTTATTCTTGAGAGAAAGGTTTACCGATCTGTGAAAGATATCCCGGTCGATATCGATCTTGCTGTGGTAACTGTTCCCGCACCAGCTGTTGCTGGCGTAATTCGGGAATGCGTGGAAAAGGATGTAAAAACTTGCATAGTGATATCCGGCGGATTCGGCGAAACTGGTGACGAGGGCTTGCGGCTCGAGCGTGAGGTTGTCAGGATTCTCGAAAACAATGATATGAGGCTTGTGGGTCCAAACACTATGGGCGTTTATTCGGCTTCATGCTCACTTCACGCCCTTATGCCTCCTGTCAGACCTGTCCCGGGTAAAATAGGTTTCGCCGCTCAGAGCGGTAACCTCGGGACGCAGATGTTGAGTCTCGGGAAGGCTCTTGGTGTGGGATTTTCAAGGTTTGTGTGCATAGGAAATGAAGCCGATCTCAAATGCGCTGACTATGTGGAATACTTCGCGCAGGACCCTTCGACTGAGGTCATTCTTCTGTATATAGAGGGGATAAAAGAAGCCAGGCGCTTTATTGACGTGGTTTCAAAAACCACACCCAATAAGCCTGTGGTTGTGATGAAGGCTGGAAAGACTGAGGCTGGCGCGAAAGCCGCGAGGTCTCACAGCGCTGCGCTTGCTGCTGATGAGGCTATTTTCGAAGG
Source organism: Candidatus Geohydrothermomicrobium daggyaiense (assembly GCA_015711695.1). Lineage (GTDB taxonomy): Bacteria > Actinomycetota > Geothermincolia > Fen-727 > JACVIW01 > Geohydrothermomicrobium > Geohydrothermomicrobium daggyaiense. Next base: position 3,575 of record JACVIW010000173.1, on the reverse strand, counting down.
CGTTTTAAAACAAACTGGTATGATTGAGGCTGATACAACGGAGGAAATGCTCGATATCGCGAAAGCCTTCGCTGCTACCCCCCTGCCGAAAGGGAACAGAGTTGGGGTTCTGACGTGGGGGGGTGGCTGGGGGGTCGTTACCGCAGACGCGCTCGCTAAACACGGGCTTGAACTAGTGGAATTACCTGAGGATACGCTTAAGAAGCTCGATGAATTGTTGCCTCCTTATTGGAGCAGGGGTAACCCGGTGGACCTAGTGGGAACGCTCGACCTCTCAAAACATTTTGCTTGTTTGGAAATAATCGCGAAATGTCCCGTAGTTGACGCGGTGATTACTTTGGGAACTATGGGGGCCACATCTTCTTTTCAGTCATTCGTTCTTGAGGGGCCTGCCGCGGAGGAGTTGAGCCATATAAAGCCCCGCGTGATTACCGGAGAGTTTCTCAAGCAACTGATGGCAACAGACGAAGCTTACCGTAATGAGGTAATAAGATTGATGGGTGAGACCGGTAAACCGATAATCGCCGTCTCGTTTCCAACCTCCGGGGCGATAACCCCGATGCTTGCCCGTCAAAGCGAAGTGGTGATATATCCATCACCCGAAAGAGGAGCCAAGACTCTTGCCGCGCTGTACGAATACAGAAAGTTCCTCGACCGACAGCGGGTAAGTGTTTGATTCCAGGGGAATAGAAACGGTGCTTGAATTTTTCAGAGCCTGTGTGCTCGGGATAATCCAGGGTGTAACAGAGTTCTTTCCGGTAAGCTCAAGCGGTCATGTGGCGATTGTTCCCGAACTCTTCGGCTGGAAGGAGTTTACCAGCGGTAATTCAGGGCTCGCTTTTAGCGCCGTGTTGCACCTCGGCACTTTATTCGCCATATGCGTCTTTTTTCGTTCGCAATGGGTGAAGCTCATAAAAGGTTTTTTCTCAAGCTTCAGAGAAAAGCCGCGAAGCTGGGACCAAAACCAGAAGCATGCATGGCTCCTCGTTTTAGCCACGATCCCCGCCGCGGTCTCGGGGTTTTTTCTCAGTGATTTCGTGGAGGAAAAACTGGGAAAAATTCTTATGGTTGGCTTATTTCTTGCCTGCGGTGCCATTCTTATGGCGATTGCTGAGGTGGTTATCAGGCGCTGGAGCAGGAGAAGAACGCTCAGCGAGTTGAATATAAGGGATTCACTCGTGATGGGGATTTTTCAAGTCTTCGCGCTTGCTCCTGGTCTTTCGAGGTCTGGAGCGACGATATCGGGCGGGGTATTCTCAGGTCTGGACAGGGATTCGGCGGCTTCCTTCTCATTTCTCATGCTCGCGCCCATCTCGTTTGGAGCTGGCTCTTATAAACTTTTCCAGATGTTGTCAAAAACTTGGGGCGGAATCGGAACCGCTGCTCTCACTGGAGGTTTTCTTTCGTCCGCCATATCCGGCTTACTGGCTGTTAGATTTTTGCTCAGATTCCTGCGCAGGGGCACTCTTACGCCTTTCATTTTTTATTCCGGTTTCGTGGCCTGCGCTACAATCATTTTTGCCTTGTTGCGTGGATAGGAGTTTAACAAAGGTGGACAATGCATGAACTCTCGGTTGTAGAGAGTATGGTTGGCATCGTTTTGAAGCACGCTGAGAGAAACCGCGCTCGCGCGGTTAAAAAGATTAACCTTGTTCTCGGTGAAGTGAGCACCGTGATGGAGGAGCCGGTAAGGTTTTACTTCGAGATAATAAGTAAGGGAACAATTGCTGAGGGAGCGGAATTGTTCTTCAAAAGAACTCCGCTTATCGGGGAGTGCGGTTCGTGCGGTGAGCGATTCAAGATTGTTGATTATGATCTCACCTGCCCCAAATGTAATAGTGACGACTGCTCTATTATCTCCGGACGAGAATTCCGCGTGGAATCCATTGAGATCGACTGATATGCACGACAGGCTCTTTTATTGCTCTGGGGAAATAGTGCTAATATTTAAGACGCTCGAGCGTTCAAGAAATATCGCTTAATATCGCTTTAAGGCGGACTTGAAAATGGAGGGTTAGATGGAAGTAGAGGTGTTAGAAGGCATTTTCGACGCTAACGAGATTATCGCTGCTGAGAACAGAAGATTACTTGATGAACACGGCGTTTTCATGATGAACATCATGTCAAGTCCTGGGGCAGGTAAAACAAGCGTTATACTAGCCATACTCGAGGGCATATCAAAAGAGTACTCCTGCGCCGTGATAGAAGGAGATATCGCGGGAAAAGTGGACTCGGAAAGAATTGCTGAAACGGGGGTGCCTGCGATACAGATAAACACCGGGGGTTCTTGTCATCTGGAGGCAAAGCAGGTAAACACTGCCCTGAAAAGATTGAAAGTTGATGACTTGGATGTGGTCATCGTTGAAAACGTGGGAAACCTTGTGTGTCCCGCGGAGTTCAAGCTCGGCGAGGATTTGAAAGTTATGATTCTTAGCGTTGCCGAGGGGCACGACAAGCCCCATAAGTATCCCCTCATGTTTTCGGAAAGTGATATTTTACTCGTGAATAAAATAGACATGATTCCGCTTACCGATTTTGATATGGCGAAACTCAAGGAGACAGTTACCAGGATGAATCCGAGGGTGAAAATCTTTGAGATATCGTGCAGGACAAAAGAAGGCGTAGGGGAGTGGATTGCTTTTCTGAAAAATGTTATAGCAGAGAAAAGGAAAAAGTGAGATCGCTCCGCAAACCGATTATGATTAAACAGTTCACTTTTAAATACAGATCTTCTCTTTTATAATTCGTTTTTGCGTTCGTGGCTCTCCAGCGCCGCGGGCAATAAGAATGAATACTCGAGATTGAAAAAATATTATCGAAGCGAGCGACACCAGGGGCGAGAAGGGTCCGCACCCACTTGAGGGCGTCATGTATGGGCGAGGGAGGGAAGAGATTTTTGAGTCTATAACTGAGGCGGCCTTCTCCTGAGAAAACAAGGGCTTTAACGGTGCATGATGCCCGGAAGATAAGTTTTCCTGCGGATCGAGTTGAGGAGAACAAATGGCTGGCGAAAGTGTCAGAAAAGTGCGAGAGGCGGAACAAAGGGCTGAAGAAATTCTTGCAGCCGCCGCTGCCGAGGCAAAAATAATTGTTGATGAGGCAAGGAGAGAGGCGGAGCGAATTGTTGAGGAAACGAGGCGCGGCGCTATTGAGGAAGGTGAAAGAATACGTGATTCGATTCTCAAAGAAGGAGAAAATGAAGCTCTATCTATAAGGGAACAGGCGAATGCTTCACGTGAAAAAATAAGAAAAGTCGCTGAAAATAGAAAGTCTGAAGCCCTGAAAGCCGCTCTTGAGATTTTGTTTTCTTAGACGGCTCACCGGGAATTCAATCAGGGAATAAAGACAGCGGCAGTCGGGGGAAGATAGGAAGATAGTCCGATGGCGCTTGAAAAGATAAAGAAAATTGAGATTATCGCTCACAGGGCGGACCTGAAAAACATAGTGGATGGATTTGAGCGCCTCGGTTGCGTCGAGGTTGTCGAGGCAACCGAAGAGGACCTCGAGCCGAGGGTTCTTGAGGAAGAGGAACTCAAGGAAGTTAGACTTTCCAATCTTGCCATTTCACAGGTCGA
>JACVIW010000172.1 GCA_015711695.1 Candidatus Geohydrothermomicrobium daggyaiense | reverse complement strand
AAAGCTTATATTATTCATCGAGTCCGAACGTAAAAGGACACATGAGTCTTCTGAATTCAGTGGTACCGATGTATTCAGGAGCGATGAAGAGGAGGCAATCGGAGCGGATACCTCACCTGAGGATATACCTGATTTTGACGAACCGGAGAGCTTACCGCTTGAATGGTCAGGGCATATAGCAAGACTGAGAGGTTTGAAGAAGCGTGGCGCCGAGAGCCTCAGGAAGAAACTGAAAAACCTTCAGGTCGAGCAACCAGCCACTGAACTAGAAGAAAAGCCTGACGCTGAGTTTACAGGGGTAGATGAAGTTGGCGCTCTTGAAGCGGACGAAACTCGCGAGGCGAAACTCGCTGATAAATCAAGGGAAATAAGCGCGGGATTATCTAGTAGGGTTTTTGAAGAGGAATCATCTGAAGAGGCCTCTGAAACCGAAGAAATTTCCCTATCTGGTGGTATAGGAACCCCGGGCGGCGTGGAGATAATTTTTGTTGATGACGCTTTAGCAGAGCAAGCCAAAGAAACTCCCCCGGTTTATGATGGGCCGCTGGTTGATATCGGGGAGGATGGAGAAACTTGTGGGTTGGTGGAAAAGCCCGAATCCCATGAGGATACCACTTCTGGAGGGCAAATCTATGCTGAAGCTCCCCCTGAATACATAAAGGAAACTTCCAAGCTGGCAGAAACCGGTGCGGAAGCGGGCATCGAAACTGAGGTTTTCGTAGAGGAAAAAGTGGAGGTTGAAAAACCTGATGAACCCCCTGCATTTAAGTCCCCTGATGAGATTGGTGCTCAAATAGAGGTTGAAGCGGAATCTGAATTAGAATCCGGGATTATCGCCGCCGAGGAAATCGCCTCAGGTGGTGTCGGGGTTGAAATTGAGGAAGCGAAGATAGCGGAATTAGAAGAGCGCGCGGCTGGGGCAAGAGGGAAACCGGAAGATTTAGTTGAGGAAGAGAAATCTGCGGTTGTTGATGGGATTGAAATAAAACTTGAGGTAGAGCAACCTCTTGAGCCGGAAAACGTTGTGCAAGCGAATATAAGTTCCTCACATGAAGAGGAAGAGGAAGTTGAAGGGCGTGCTCTGGTGCTTGAACAGGATGCCGTGCCGGAAGCGACAACCCTTATTCCCGGTGAAAAAGACTTTGAATCCTCCGAGCTCTCTGAGGGATCTTCTTTAGAGGAAGATGTGAGTGAGGAGAAAAAACCTGGAATTCTCGGGAAGGTCTTGCGTTTCGGGAAGAGGCGACCTGCCGAAAAAGCTAAAGAGGATAAGAAGGAAGCCCATCCTTTTGTTCTGGAGGATGAGAAAAGGCTTAAGGAAGAGGAAGAGGCAGAGGAGTTACGACAGACCGCTGCGAAGCCCCTTTCTTTCACTGAACCAGCTCAAACCCCGGACACAGTTGAGGAAGTTAAAGCTCAAGAGATGCCCATGGAGGTATTGGACACGGAATCAGGAGAAACTCTGGAAATTATTTCACCCGGCGAGGAGTCTGGCGTGGTTGAAACCCACGAAGAAGTAGAATACCAGCGCGCGACTGAAGACGAAGCATTTGCTGTCCATGGTACTGGGGAAATACAGCCCGAAGAGGGCGTGTTACTCGAATTTGAGGAAATAACAGCGGGGGCAGAGGATTTTGAAACATTTGAGGCTACCCGAGAAAATGCTGCGCGGGAAGTGACTGGAAGTCTGGAAAGCCCGCCGGTTGCTGAGCAAAAAACTACCCCGCGCGAGGAATTTCTCGAAATTAATATTCCTCCGCTTTCTGAGCAAGAAGTAATACCTTCAGAGAAAGAAGACGCAGAGAGGATTTCTTTTCCCAAATTGGAGGAAACGATCGCCATGGAGGCGAAGACAGCTTTCGAGGGAATTTCGAGCGCACCTTCGGGTGGAGAGGTAGTTGAAACAGGCGTGGCTTTTTCAAAAGAAACGGATGTCGAAGGAATTGAAATAGAGGGCCTTACAGAAGAGGTAGAAACTATTCCAGGTGCTAAAGAGAGCAGAGCTTCGCTCGAGTATGCTTTCGAACTGGATGTTCAGCATACGGCTGAGGTTTCCGCTGAGGATTTACCTGCTGTCGAAGAGGTGGCAGAGGAAGTTTTCGCATCCGAAGAGTCAGCATCTTCTCCTGTTGAAGAAACCGTATCTTTCAAGCCGGTGACGCAAGAGTGCGTTCCTTTTGAGTTTGAGGGCGAGCAACGAGAAATCGAGGACTTTCAAGGGTTTGAGCTTGCCGCTGACGCTCATGTAGAAGCGCGGGGATCGGATAAGGCGATTCAACAGGAGGAAGAAAGGATTGAATTCGGTGAGGTTATTCCCCTGGTGCAGGCTGAGGAGTTTCATGATGCGCACGCACCAGAAATAGATTTCGACACGGCTCTGCCGCTACGATTCAGAAAAAGAGCAGTAGAACAGGTAGAGCAGGAGGCTCCCGTTGTTGATGGAGAAGTGCAGACTGTGCCATCTGAACCGCGAATTCAATCGCACGAGATGGTAAAACCATTTAAGAAAGGCGAACATTCCGGGATTGAAAGTGCTGGTATCGCTGAGACGATTGAAACAGGTAAAGCGCTCGAGAAAGAAGTTTCACAAACCGGCGAACTTCCCGAGCGGTTCGTTGCGGAAGCTGGCGAGGAAGCTGCGGCTCAAAGGGAGGACGAAACTGGCGTTACGCGCGTTTCTGGTGATATTTCTAAATCCCTTCAGGCGCTCGGGGAGAATCTACCCGTCCTTGATAAGGAGGATGAAACCGTAAAATCGAGACTTGGGATGGACGCCGAGGAGGAAGAGAATTTTCTCGGCGGGATAACTGTGATGGGCAAGCGGGAAAAGGGAACATGCCTTGTTGACCTCGAGACTCTCGAGCTTGAAAAGGAGCTTCTCGAGTTTGCGGGTCTTGCAAAGGGCAAGAAAAAAGAATCGGTTAAACCGGAAGAAGCTCCCGAAAGAGGCGCGGGGATAGGACATAAGAAAATTGAAGGTAGAGGAAAGGCCTTGAGAGATGCCTCCGGAGTGATAAAAAGCCAGAAATCTCAATTGGGTAAAGAGAAGACCGGTAACAAGAAGGAAAAACACCCTAACAGGAAAATAATTAAAAAGATAATTGAAGACCTCAAAAAACTCTGAACTTTTGTTAGTTCTTATGGTTCGCATACGATTCAGGGAGCGTTGATTTGGCGGGTGTTTTCAAAATAGTTGTTACCGGTCCTTATAATTCCGGAAAGACAACGTTCATCTCCACGATAAGCGAAATCGACGTCGTGTCAACGGAGCGGAAAACACGCGGCCTGGGGGGCAGTCGCGATAAAACAACCGTGGCGATGGATTTTGGGAAAATCACCCTCCCCGACGATAATATAATCCATCTTTATGGAACTCCCGGACAGGAACGTTTCAGTTTTATGTGGGAAATACTATCTGAGGGTATGCTCGGATTCGTGCTTCTTGTTGACGGAAGCGACCCGTCAAAATTTGTCGAGGCGAAGAGGATTCTTGACAGGTTCCGATCGTTTTCCCAAGAGCCGTTCATAGTTGGAATGACGCGGGCTGAGCTTCCAACATGCGTTCCCGAGCGTGAGCTTTCGTCCTTCCTCGGGACGCAGGGCGAGGCGAGAATTATAAAATGTGACGCAAGGAAAATTTTCGACGTAAAAAGAACTCTTGTGGAGCTGCTTGAAATGGTTCTCGCGAAAATCGACAGGATGGAAGGCGCGAGTGCAGTGGACGTATCAAGTGCGGGCTCATCAAAAGAGTTCATAAGTCCCGGCAGGTTGAGTTAGGAAAGGAGTTTATAAAAAGAAAAGTGGTCATTACTGGAAAAACGAGGCTTGTTGGTTTAATTGGCTACCCCCTCGAGCATACGCTCTCCCCGTTTATTCATAACGCTCTTTTCAAAAAATTTGGTCTTGATGTTTGCTATGTTCCCCTGCCAGTAAAGCCAGGGCTCTTGCATGAGGCTATCAGAGGCATTCGCGCCTTTCAGTTTTTAGGAGCGAACGTGACCATGCCGTATAAAACAGAGATTTTGCCGACTTTAGATTCTCTCGATAGCCAGGCGGAAATTTCTCGCTCCGTAAATACCGTGAAACTTGAACATGATTTACTTGTCGGTTACAACACCGACGGAACAGGGTTTTGCTTGTCGGTAGAAGAACAGACTGGCACCCCCATCGAGGGTTCCAGGGTTGTAATTCTCGGTGCGGGTGGCGCGGCAAGGAGTATTGCGGTCTCACTTGCAACCAGAGGTTGTCACTCGATCGTTGTCGTGAATCGAACGATCGAAAAAGCGGAGTACATTAAAGCGCTTGTCGAAAAATGTTCCAGAAGTACAAAGGTTTTAATATTCTCCCCATCGGATAACTACGCGGATGCTTTGAGGGAGGCTAATCTTATAATAAACGCGACCCCGCTTGAGGAGATTGAAAAAGGAGGTTACGCTTTTAGTTTTGAGAATATTGCCCCTGGTACGATTGTATGCGACCTTAAATACTTTAAAAGCCCCTCTTCCTTTCTCCGCCGAGCTGCTGAATATGGGGCGCTGACTTTAGACGGGAGAGGAATGCTCATACATCAGGCCGCGCTCGGTTTCAGGATATGGACGGGAATAGACCCGCCAATCGATTTTATGAGAAACGTTCTTGAAAGCGCCATAGGATCCAATCCAGAATAAAATACCATTTAGTAGTCGCGCCTGATTCCGATATATTTATTGAGGTGAGAGATTTGTCCTTATTTGATTTTTTAAACGGAACGTTTTACAGGGCTTATCTTCCGGGATGTACTCAAAGGCTTTGTTTTTCCATTAACTTTTCTTGAAGCCCATATTCGTGTGCTTTTCGCAACCGGGGGTAAAATAAATTTAACGGGAGAAATTTAGGTGAACAGGAGGATGGCAACCGTCCATGGAAAAGCCGAAGGGGAGCAAACTCGGTCAACTTCTTGTCAGGAACAGGATGATAACTGAGGAACAACTTACCGATGCCCTTAAAGAACAGGAAGAATCCGGAAAGGCTCTCGGGCGAATTCTGGTGCAAAAGGGGATCATATCAGAAGGTCAGCTAACAGCGGTTCTTGCCGAGCAAATTGGAACGGAGTACGTTGACCTGGATACTTACCCAGTGGACCCAAGCGTGGCCAACTTGATTGACCCGACAGTAGCCAGAAGATATACCATAATCCCGATAGATTTTCGGAATGGTAAAGTGGTTGTGGCTATGGCTGACCCCACAAACGTTTTTGCTCTGGACGATTTGCGCACGGTTTCTGGAATGGACGTGATCCCTGTTGTCTCGACCCCGGCAAGCATCAAAAGGGCAATCGAGCAGTATATGAATCCGGTTAAACCAATTGACCGTGAGGGCGCTGTCGAGGAAGAAATCGTCATTCCCGACACCGAGGAACTCCTTCCCGAGATAACGGAAGAGGATGAGGTGGCAGAGGAAGAGGAAGCCGAAGACGCGCCCATTGTGC
>JACVIW010000171.1 GCA_015711695.1 Candidatus Geohydrothermomicrobium daggyaiense | reverse complement strand
GTGTACTGCTTTCCTGAGCTGGAGCTGATTGAGAGTCATACTGGGTCAAGCAAGGTCGAATTTCCTTATATACCAGGTTATCTCGCCTTCCGCGAAGCACCTTCCATCATTGCTACGTTCAAGAAGGTGCGGAGAAAACCTGATTTGATATTAGTTGACGGTCATGGAATCGCTCATCCTCGGGGCGTCGGCATTGCCTCCCACCTTGGTGTCTTGCTGGGCATTCCGACAATTGGAGTTGCGAAGACGCTGCTGGTTGGTGAATACACTGAGCCTTCTTTGGAGGCTGGTTCATTTTCACCTGTTGTTTATAACGAGAAAACTGTGGGTGTTGCTCTCAGGACAAGGGAAGGTGTCAGTGTTGTCATCGTTTCACCCGGTCATGGCATTGACCTGGATTCCGCTGTTGAACTGACGCTGAGATGCTGTCGAGGCTACAGGATTCCAGAACCTGTAAGAATGGCTCACCTGCTTGCGAACAGGGCGAGACTTGCTTACCAGAAGCGCTATGAAAGCAGTGTTATGTGAACCTGCTACAAGTCCAATGTCGGATTATGCCGCTGGCAATATCGGCAAGTGATATATGAACTTTGTGCGCATGTAATGTTTGCTCGAAAGGCAGGGTACAGGTTCGAATTTATTTCTTTTTCAAGTGTTTTGGTGCTCACGGTCACCGCATAGGATTCTCGAGAAGAGATCAAAGAGGAATTGAATTTACGCGGGGGTTTTAAAAGACCATTATGGGAAGTGCAAAGAAAAGGGTTGATGCGGCGTTAAAGCTCTGGCCACTTGCCCGTGTTGCAAAGCGTATAGGATACATCAAGCCATTAAGGTATATCGCGGGGGTATTCGCGTCGGAAAAAGCTTTTAAAGGGTCGTTTGTCCCTGTGGATGAGGAGATAGAAGTGCCAGCAGGTGTCCCTGTTCTGGAGGAAACTCTTATCAAGCTTGTCCAAAGAGCTGGTTACATTGCGCGTCTAAATTTTTGCCCGTGTCGTGTTGCTGAGAAATGTGAGAATTACCCGCGGGATTTTGGGTGCCTGTTTCTAGGGCGCGGCGCGACAGGGATCGATGTGGAAATCGGAAGGGCGCTATCAAAGGAAGAAGCTGTGGGCCATGTGAAAGAAGGACTCGAGCTCGGATTGTTGCCGATGATAGGTCACATCAAGCTGGACAGTTTTGTTTTTTGTCTCAAAGAGTTTGACCGCTTTTTGACGGTCTGCTTCTGCTGTCGATGCTGCTGTCTTCTACGCTCTGGTATGGGAAGACTCGTCCGCGCGTTTCCATCAAGCCTCAACCCCTTAGAAGGATTCAAGGTTGAGGTGGGGGATAAGTGCAACGGTTGCGGCGTCTGCGCCGCTGTGTGCCCCACTGGCAATATCGACATAAAGGATGGAGTTGCGTATCACGGGGATGTTTGCGTGGGATGCGCTGAATGCGCCAGAGCCTGCCCGAGTGGGATGACGAAGATAAGTATTTTGGCTGATAGCGGTTTTTTCGAGGAGATAGAGGCAAGGATTTTCAAAGGTGTTGATATAAACTGACAATGTTTATAAGAGCAGCGTGCGTTCAGGGCTGAGCGTCAGTTGCTTCTTTTTTTAACCGCGAAAAGTGAAGGAATATCTTCAAGATCGCAATAGTTATTCCGTTACCTCATGTTCAGGAAAAATGATATATTTACCATCTCTCCAAAAACCGTTTAACTCGCCACGAAAATCCGGCTGAGCGATGCTTATGGGGGTTTTCGCTCTTTGTCTGAGATTCTTACCCTTGAGGTTAACACAATCATATTTTTTTGCGACATATATAACGATAACAATAGTTCGGGCAAGCGTAAACACTCCCCTGGGTGAAGAGCTGGCACGATCTTCACTTTCATCTCGCCAGTTTCTTTGTCAATCGCGGTTGATGGCGTGACTGTGAAACCTTTGCCGCCATTGGAAAGCCACGCGTCGCGGGAAAATCGACCTGTCTACCGGTCGCGTTGTTCTGAATGGGTTGGAAAGACTCAGAAGCTCACTGTCCGGTGATATCTATCTCTATTTTGTGTTTTTGGACACAAAGTTATTGTTTTCACCAATGATGAAAGGGTGGTTGTATAAACTTATCGGTGGAAGACGTATTATCTTTGTCTGATTGTTATCCTTCCAATAATAGAGTTTTTGAGATCCGAGATCAAAGCAGCAAAGCATCCGGCATGGATGAAATTTCTTTCGCGTGTTATCAAGCGCTTACGCTCAAAAAGTTTCCGGTAAGCATCGCTTGTCATCTCAATGTGACTTCTGATGTTTTTCTTTTCAAAAAAAGTTCACCGATCGCTTTTGTTGTCCCGCCGATTTCAGGTGAATTATGGAACCGTCCTCGATTAGATCCATAATGTTTCTCCCAATATCGCGGTCTATCTTTGATATGGGTTCTGGAGGAATAGCGAAAAAAGGGTGGCTGTGTTGCACGATCTTTGTCCCCTGCGTGACATGAAGCCAGTTGGGAGCATTCACGATGGGATGTTTCTTGTTAGCCTCAATATATGTTTCATCGAGGTGGTCATTTACTTGCTGATAGTTTGTGAAAAGGCCCAGGTTGAGTTAGCCGTTTTGTTTTTATCCATTGGTCCTGTTTGAACCGTTAATTTTCTGTATCCAACCTCTTCGGTCGAGAGTCGTGACACTTGATAAAAATGGTATGGGGTATGCGTTAAGAGTCCCTGTGCCAGCGCTGAGGGGTCCAGAGCGCAGGCATAATAGCATAGTAGTTATTGATGAGGATGTTGCGCTGAAACTCCGGTTTTAACACTTCGAATAACTGCGCAAGGGTTATGACTTCCCAGTTGAACTTCGTGCATTGCGCCCGGGGGCAGCGCGCTTTTATAGCGCATCAAGCAGGACAACCGGTGTCGATGATGCGCGCTGGCAAATATTTATTTCCGTCCCGTATTGCCCTGATGGCTTCCTGCGGTGTTGTGAGTTTCGAATTGTAAAGGTCTTACAATCTGTTTATTCTAATCCCTCTTTGTTTTCCTGTAGTTGGCCCATCTAAGGGTTTTGCTGGTGTCAATACCAAAAGAGGATTGTTCCATGGTTTGTTGCTGCCCCATGTTCGAAAATGAGCAAAACTCATGGTTTATCTTCGTTTATGCTTTTGCCTTTTTCAAGTTCTTAAAACAAGGTCTGAGAGAGGGAACGACATGCATGGATGGATGAAGCTGGCTATTTCATCGACTTTGCGTTTCGCAACCTGCTCGGGAATGAAAACTTTCCCTGATATCAGGCGGGTGCGGCATACGCTGCACTCACCCGACCTGCAGACCGCCTCGATGACCAGTCCTGCTCTCTCCATAGAATTCATAAGTGGCTCACCCGCGCGCGCTTCAAATGTCTTTCCGGTGCGCCTGTCTGTTATTTTGAAAATAGCCTCGGGGCTGATCCCGGGCCAGCCGCTTTCTTCAGTGACGTTTTTGGGAGGTCCGTATGCTTCGCGCTTGATCCTTTTTCGGGAAACACCGTGGGAAAGAAGCGCCTCCATGCAGAGATGATGCATCTCTTTAGGACCGCATATATAGAACGTTTTTCCATCGAAAGATCCAACGAGGTTTTGAAGTATTTCTAGGTCAAGAAAGCCTGTCAACCCATCGTATCCTTCAGGTGGCTCAGATACAACAAGATCCATTTTAAACCACTGATTCGTCTTCTCTATCCCGCGCAGTTCATCATGGAATATCACATCATCAGGATGGCGGCTACCGTAAATCAGGTGAATTCTGTAGCCGGTGTGACTCTGAGCATTTGCGCGGATGATTGAGGCAAAGGGCGTTATCCCGCTCCCTCCAGCAAGAAAAACAAGCTCGTTCGTATCAGTGAGGGGTTCCTGATAGAAACTTCCCGCAGGGCTCGTGGAGTGAAGTTCGTCGCCGATTTTCAGCCTGTCGGTAAGAAAATGCGAAACAAAGCCGTTTTCGACCCGGCGAACCGTCAAGTCCCAGTATTCTTTGCCGGGCGGAGAAGAGATGGAATAGGGCCTTGACGTGAGCGTCCCATCTACCTGGCAAAACAGGTTCACGTATTGACCGGCTCGGAATTGTGGAAGACTGCCATTAATGGGCAAGAAGCGTATGGTTTTGGTGGATGCTGTCTCTCTAATTATTTCATGAACTCTTAAGTTCACGCGGTCAGGATGAAAAGCTGACACCGCTTTATCCACCAGAATAAGGGGAGTTTCTATTATCTCCGAACCCTTCACTTGCTTTGAAAGGCTTTCGCGAAGCTTGTCAATGGATTCTCCCCTTACCCCACCTTCGAGATCTTTAAGAATCTGTCTGGAGGTGAGGTATCCTGAGTACATGGATGGTTCGTAACCACCACCGATATTAACCCAGGCGCCAGTGAAGTATAGTCCCTCGATCGGACTTGAGGCAGGCATCCGGGTTATTCCCGTGCCCGTAAATGTCTCGTCAAAACCTATGATGCTTCCGCCCGCGTTGCGAGTATAGTGCATGTTTGTAAGGGGCGTGGCAACGTCGATGACTTCAATGTGCTTTGACAGATCTTCTGCAACTTTTTCCGCGATCAGAAGCGTCTTCCTGGCTATCCTGTTCTTTGTTTCCGTGTATTTTTCTGGCCTTAGCCTCAGCCATGGCTCAGCATAAGCGATGAAAGTGCAGACAATCGATGAGGTGTCCGGCGGAGAGAATTCAGGGTCGATCGTGTTATAAGCGGTCACCGCTATATCCGATGGTTCCATGCTGGCTCCGGTTCTCATTTTTTTCCAGTTGCCATCAAGGTCTGTGCTCTCGCTCACGAATGTTTCGTGATGTTTGAGCCCTAACCGTTCGTGGTGACAGTCAACGCCCAGGTAAAGGTTGAAAGTTGAAGCCCCGGGAGACCAGGCGCCTAACCTTTTCAAATACCACTCCGGTACATGTTCTTTTCCTATAAGGTCGAGACATGTCGTATACGGGTTTACGTTGCTAACAACTATCGGGCTTGCTACTTCAGTTCCATCACGGGTCATAACCCCGCGAACTTTGCCCCTCTGGATAATTATTCGTTCCACGCCATTGCGCAGCCATACCTCACCACCCATTTCCTCGATACGGTCCATCAATGCTTGAGAAAGCGCTTGAGATTTCCCTTTGACATGCCAGGGACCGAAGCGCAGGTAGCTAACTGTTCCAAGGGCATAGGTGAGGAATGATATTCTGGAAGGTGGATTGCAATAGTAGCCGCAGATAACGCTTAAAACGGCGCGCGCGGCGTCGTTTGAAATGAGCGGATCTATAACGTCTTTGAGTGTTTTTCCAAAGTACGAGAGGAGAGTGGGAAATTCTTCTTGCTTTTCAATGACTTTTTTCATACCCACGCGATTTGCTCGCAGCGCTTCGCTGGCAAAATCGAACATTATGGATATGAATTTTCTTATTCCTTCGGAGTCTGTCGGGAAGTAGAAGCAAAGTGTTTCCTCAAAGTTTTCCCTTCCTGTTGGAAGAACGATGTCAACTCCTGGAAGAACGCACCTGTAAAATTCGGGAACCTGAATGAAATCAACTTTCCTGGTG
>JACVIW010000170.1 GCA_015711695.1 Candidatus Geohydrothermomicrobium daggyaiense | reverse complement strand
CACCGTGAGATCGGGCATTATGTTGAAGTATTTTTGCGCACCGCCTATGTCAAGCCTGAATCCAGTGACTACCTCGTCAAATATAAGAAGTGACTCATACGCATCGCAGAGCTCTCTTATCCTGCGGTTCCAATCGGGATGAACGGGATGAACGCCGGATTCACCTCCCACCGGCTCAACAATAGCCGCGGCTATTCCTCCAGCATCTTTATTTTCTTCGAATGCTTTCTCTAAAGCATCAAAGTCGTTTGGTGGAACGTCGATAAGGTGCTGGTAAAACTCAAGTGGTATTCCCCTCGAGTTTAAAGGGCCCGTGCCCGGGATGTGCAGGGAATACACAACCTGGTCTGACCATCCATGATAACTTCCGCCTATTTTGATTATCTTCGTCTTTCCGGTATACGCCCGGGCAATTCTGATGGCAGCCATCGCGGCTTCCGTTCCAGACTGGAGGAATCTCACCATATCAACGGCAGGCATATGCTTCGTGATTTGTTCGGCAGCGAGTATTTCATATTCAGAGGTAAGTCCAGATGAAGGACCTTTTTCCTTGATGAGTTTAATTATTTCATCATCAAGTGGGTCGAAATGGTGTCCGAGTATGATGGGAGCCCCGCACATAAGGTAATCTACATATTCATTTCCATCAACGTCCCACATTCTGTAGCCTTTGACTCTGTCAACAGCGAGTGGAAAGGGGTTATTTGTGCTGAGATTATGCTCGACACCTCCCGGTATAAGTTTTTTCGCCCTCTCGTATATTTCGAGAGATTTCCCGTGCGTGTTGAAGAATCTCTCTCTTTCTTTCTCGAGGACTTCCTCCGGTATAGGGTGAACATCGGTCTCAACGACTTGCTTCAATCGAGCCATTATTTCCTCGTATTCCATTCTTTTAATACCTCCTTGCTTTTTAGCTGCGTTTTGATAAGGATTTCCGGTTCTTTAAACTCCAGGCTCAATTATGCACAATCTTATGGCAACACGCTCGCCGTTCAAATCAAAAATTATACATTATGAGCTTTGGTTAAACTTTTGCTCCTCTTAATCCTCTTATTAACTGATTAACTGATCTGCCAGGAACTTTGGAGCGGGATCGAAATGCCAGAAATTTCCTTGTTTTTTATGCTAAAGATGTTGCTATTATTGCCCGGGCGCGGGTTATCTGTAATAAAAATGTGTGTAATGTGAGCTAAGCCTAAAAAGAATACAATTGTTGGCGTGAGTTTGCCAAATATACCGGAGGTGCAATTTGTCTGAGAGAATCTTCGTAATGGCCCATGACGTGGGCACGGGGGGTAGCAAAGCCGCTCTGACTGACCTTTCAGGGAACATAATCGCGAGCAGATTCAAGCCTTATCCCACAATATATCCACGGGAACACTGGGCGGAGCAGGAGCCATCTGACTGGTGGGAAGCCGTGACCACCACAACGCGCGAGGTTCTCCAGGAAACCTCTGTTTCGCCTGATGATGTGAAGGGCGTTATTTTCTCGACACAGATGATCGGGGTGCTTCCGGTTGATAAGTCAGGCGAACCATTACGGCGGGCAATTATCTGGCTTGATGGAAGAGCTCAGGAGCAAGCGGACAGGATAATTCGCATGTTCACAAAACCGGTTTTGCTCGCTTTCGCGGGGGGGATTCCAACTGGAAAAGACGTTATTGCAAAGTTGATGTGGCTTGTGGAACATGAGCGCGGTGTCTATGAGGAAACGCACAAAATTCTCGATGTAAACAGTTTTCTCGTCCATCGCTCCTGCGGCGAGTTTGTTTATGACTACGCTGCGGCTTCCGCCACCGGGGCCTTTAATTTCAAAAAGAAAGACTGGGATCCATTCCTTTTCAGGATTTTCAAGATGGATGCGTCAAAAATGCCAAGGGTTGCTCCTTCATATGAGCGGGCAGGCGGTCTTACGGAAAGAGCAGCGGAGGAGATGGGCTTAAGGCCGGGAACGCCGGTGTTTACCGGTACGGGTGATGTTCCCGCCGCGGCAGTGGGCTCAGGGGCTGTGATTGATGGGAAGGGTCATGTATATGTAGGCTCCTCAGGCTGGATCGCAGTGACCATGGCCAAATCAGTCAATGCGGGCCGTAAAGGAATTGTCAGCATTGCTTCTGCAGACCCGACGAGGTTTCTGCTTCTGGCTGAGACTGAGAGCGCCGGGGCGTGCTTCAAGTGGTTTGCTGATAATCTTGCGCCAAAAGATGTTGATTACGGCCCCGGAATGGACGTATTTGATTATTTGAACAAGGTTGCGGCGGAGGCGGAGCCGGGAAGCGGCGGGCTGATTTTTTGCCCCTGGATGTACGGGGAAAGGTCGCCCATTCCAGATACTACAGTAAGGGGAGGGTTTATCAACTTAAGTCTTGATCATAAGCGCGGTGATGTTGCGCGAGCCGTGTTTGAAGGAGTGGCACTTCATGCGCGCTGGATGCTTGAGGAAATCAAAAAGTGTGGCTTCATGGATGTTTCCTTGAGGGCGATCGGTGGCGGTGCGAAGAGCGACCTCTGGATGCAGATTTATGCGGATGTTTGCGGAGTAAATATTGAAAGGTTGGTTCAACCTCAGGAATCGGGCGCGCGAGGTGCCGCTTTGATAGCTGCAAGGGGGCTCGGTCATTATCCTGATATCGCTTCCCTGTGGAATGTCGTTAAAATTGACAGAGTGTTTTTCCCGAGAACGGAATACGGGTCCTTGTACACCGAGGCTTTCATGAACTTTAAAGAGGTATACAGGAGATTGAAGAAGCTGTATAGAAAAATGAACCCCGGCGCTTAGGTTAAAAAAAGGAACGCAACAATTTTCCGCTTGCGAGTGGGGATATAGTATACTTTAAGGCAATGCGAATCGAGTTATAAACTTTTTCGCCAAAAAGGAGGGGAGGAATAATGCCAAACTATGAGAAATTCGAAGGCTGTGAGGAGGTTTTGGGCCCTTATGACGCAGAACCAAACGCTCTTCCCGAGGGAATTGACTTTGAGACTCATGTGATCGCGACGTATTATACCGAGTGGCCAAGGCAACTGGACATTCATGCGCTTGCCCCTATATTGGCCATTGAGCAGTCGACAGGTACATGGACGCCCGTTCCTGGAGAAACGCCTCAGGTTAGGGCGAAGCATGTGGCTAAAGTTATCGGTGTTTATGAAGTGCCCAATTACGAGTGGATGATTCCCGATGACGTTAAAGACAGAAAATACGTTATTCAGATTGCGTTTCCCGCAAGGAACATCGAGAATCAGATACCGATGCTTCTTACCGCTTGTGTCGGAAACATAAGTATGGGCGGGAAAATAAAAGTCCTTGACCTGAGGATACCCAAAGAGCTACTCGACGGTTTCCAGGGCCCGAAATTCGGTATAGATGGGTTATATGAAATTCTCGGGATTCCTGAAGATAAGAGACGCCCGCTTCTCAACAACATGATAAAGCCATGTGCCGGATATCCGGTGGAAGTCGGTGCGGAACTTTTCTATCAGGCTGCCCTCGGTGGATGCGACGTGGTCAAAGATGACGAGCTTATCGCTGATATGGCGTATAACAGGGTAGTCGATCGGGTCAAAGCCTACATGGAAATGGAGAAGAGAGTTTACGAGGAGACAGGTGAGCATACTCTGTACACGGTTAACATCACTGACCGTCTTCCGAAAATGCTTGATCTCGCAAAGGCGGTTATCGAAGCTGGTGGAAACGCGCTAATGGTTAACTACCTTGCCGTTGGTCCGGAGGCGATGAGGGCGATTGCGGAGGACAAGGACATAAACGTACCTATTCTTGCCCATATGGATGTGGCGGGTGCATATTACATGTCGCCGGAATATGGCATCTCAAGTCCGATTGTGCTTGGCAAAATACCGAGACTCTGTGGAGCGGATTTCGTTGTTTTCCCGTTCGCCCTCGGTGGCAAAGCGCCTTACCTTCCTGAACGGTTCAGGCAGACTGCCAGGTGTATGACGTATCCTTTCGGTAATCTGAAACGAACCATGCCAATGCCTTCGGGTGGAATAACGCCCGCGAACGTTCCCGATGCGGTTAGGGAGCTTGGCAAGGAAATAATGATAGGGTCTGGTGGGGGAATTCACGCTCATCCCAAAGGCCCTGTCGCTGGCGCGAAGGCTTTCAGGCAAGCAATAGATGCAGCCGTTAAGGGAATACCTCTTGAGGAAGCGGCTAAAGAACACGAAGAACTCGCGATATCACTTGGTCTCTGGGGAAAGAAAACGGAGTTCAAGATATAAGTTTTATTCTGGGATTTGCCGTATATCTTGTTGGGCGAATCGGGAAAGTGAAGCGCTGGTTTGGTTGATACGTAAAAACCTGTCAGGTGAAAGCAGCTGGTTATTTATGTGCCTTAGGCTAAAAATATATCCCGGGGCTAACCGATGAGCAGGGTTCTCCTTCTCAACGCGACATTTGAGCCACTGTGCGCGGTCACGGTAAAGAGGGCGATCGTTCTTATATTTAAGGGAAAGGCTGAGCTCCTTGAAAAAGACGGCGGCTCAATTCGTTCCCAGAGAATAACTTTTCCAGTGCCGTCTGTGATAAGGTTGCTTTACTACGTGAAGGTTCCCTACTATGGCAGAAGAAATCTTTCGCGAAGGGCGGTATTCGCGAGGGATGGTTGGGTGTGCCAGTACTGCGGAGCTCCAGCAGAAACAGTGGACCATATCGTGCCGAGGTGTCGCGGTGGAGACCATACATGGGAAAACGTGGTAGCCGCCTGTAGGAGATGTAACGGCAAAAAGAGGGATAAGCTTCCTTCTGAGGCTGGGCTTGATCTGAGAAAGAAGCCGGGCATACCGAGAGGCCCGGCAACTGTGAGCTTGGAACTGGGCAGGGTAAAGCCGGAATGGGAACGTTATCTTGAGTACTGCAGACATACCGGGGTATGATCCTTTTAAGTGTGTTTGAATTTGGCGGGTGCGCTTGTAGCTCAGAGGACAGAGCAGTGGCCTCCGGAGCCACGAGTCGGGGGTTCGAATCCCTCCAAGCGCACCAGATTTTCGTTCATAGATATGGGAAAAATCGCAAAACTGCTCTAATGTCTCTTTAGATTTACGGGGGGTTCGATGGATTTAAAAAGTTGTCTGCGCGATTGGGTGGGAAGAGAAATCGTGGTGTACTCAGGTCCGATAAAATACAGGGGTGTTCTTCAACAGGTACTTGATGACGGGTTCATGATAATGGCGAATGTCGCGGTGATCAATCAGGCTATTAAGGAGACAACAGAATACGAAGGCTGTGTCCTTAATTTCAGCAGTATTTCCGGGATAGCCTTCGAGGAGAGAGTAGGGCGTGGTGAGGAACTTTCTTGATACGAAAAGGGGATTGAGTTGAGGGCTTTTAGAGGGTTAATAGTTCTGATTTTCATGATTTTGGTCTTATCTTTTTTCGTTTTTGCCGGGTGTGGTGGAGAAAAGAAGTCTGGTGAGAAAACAACTGGTGGTGTCACAGAGGGCGAGTTACCAGAGGCTCTGAAAAATATTAAGGGCAAATCTGAGTCCGCTGCAAGGGAAGCTAATCTGAACGCCATAAATTCCGCGATTCAAACCTATTT
>JACVIW010000169.1 GCA_015711695.1 Candidatus Geohydrothermomicrobium daggyaiense | reverse complement strand
ACCTCGCTCCAGATGCCGTGGAAGCCTGGATTCCTCCATCCGGCGTGCCGTTTCACAAGAAAAGGATAAATTTTAAGCCCTTATTGGTCGTTTTATGCATTGCGGTTCTTCTCGCAGGCGCTATTACTGTTGTAGTTGTTTTGATTCCCTCCTCAACGGTAATCGTTCCCGACATAACAAGCCTCCAGCTCTCCTCTGCGATGGAGAAAGTCAGAGAAACAGGGCTCAGACCAGAGGTAACCGGATGGGTTTATGAGCCCTCTATGGATGAGGGAATCGTTGTCTCTCAGAAGCCACAAGCGGGGAGGCGGGTAAAAAAGGGGCGTGTTATCTTAATTGTCGTGAGCAAAGGGAGGAAAGGAAGGGCAGAATTCCAGGATCTTTCCAGTTCTTCCGGCAAGGCAATAAAAGGTTTGGATGTAGATGCTTCAAGAAAGCCGAAAATATGCATAGATCCTGGCAAACAGGCAAATCCGGGCGATCCTCACGGCGACTGGGTTGATCCCGGCATGAAAGAAAGAAAACTGCCGGAAGTAAGCCAGAATGGGGTTTCCACCGGAAACCCTGAGCATTTGTTGAATCTGGACATTTCGATCAGGCTAAAGAGCCTTCTTGAGAAAGAAAGATTTGAAGTGATCATGACGCGGGAAACAGGGGCGGTTCAGCTCGGGGGAATTGATAGAGCCGAAATAGCCTCTAAATCTGGTGCCGACATTCTCTTGAGCGTTCAGATGTCATCTTCTTCAAACCAGAACCAGAAGGGATGCGTCATAGTTTATCCTGAGCGAAATTCATGGACAGAGCCCATATACTGGGAGAGCAAGAAAGCGGCTATCATAATAGCCGAAGAGTTCAAACGGAATTCACCCATAAAGCCTGTAAGTGTGGAAAAGAGCGGGCTTTTTCCTTTATTTAACTGGTCATCTGTGCCTGTTGTATGCGTAAAAGTTGGATTTATAACGAATCCTGAGGACGACGCTCTTCTGGGAGATGAGTCTTGCAGGGAGAAGGTCGCCAGACTTCTGGAAATCGGTTTAAGGAAGTACTTCCTGGCGCCTTAGTATGTATACGGATAATTGCCTCGAAAATTCAGTCAATCGCCGAAAATGAAGACTCTCCTCAAATCATCCAGCGAGCCGCTTTGAAGCGCGTGTATTATCTCGCGAAAAGTTCCGGCCGCATCTTCACCGAGGGAGTCATGGGCAAGCCTCTTAGCGTCGTTTTCATAATCGATACCTATTAAACCGAATCTTGGTTCGAAGGAGCCCCACTCGTAGTTGTCTGTTATCGACCAGTGAAAATATCCTTCCACTGCTGCGCCGTCCTTGACAGCCCGGGCGAGTTCAAACAGATATGCCTTCAGAAAATTCGTCCTCGTCCAGCCGTCCGAGCGCGGTATCGGGCGGCCTCGCTTTACGCGATTACATATCCCGTTCTCAAAGACGTGAATCGGTATCCCGTCTTTTTCCGAGTAAGCGTTTAAAAATGCTCGAAAAGCCATAGGATTCTGTGTCCACTCCCAGTGGTGAACGTGAAATGAGGGTTTGAGCTTCTTGATTTCCTCAATGTGCGGGAGCCGCAAGTAATTGCCAAGGAACGGATCATAGTAGTCAATCGCGATGATATCAACGAGTCTATCATACAAAGATCCATACGTTCTTTCTACGAGCCTTTTAAAGCTCGCGATCCCATGCAATTTCTCGAGCACGAATTTCAAGGTGTTTTCCAGCGCTTTTGCGGCAATGAAGCGCGACTGTTTTTGTCTATCAACATCGTTGATTTTGGAATGGAACTCTTCGGCTTTCCACCGGTGATATTCCTCGATCCGGGAAAGCGGTATGCCCCTGTGTTTCGCGAGAAGGAGGTCAAAGAACATCTTGTCTAGCCAGTAAGCGAAAAATGCCACACTTGCATAAGTTACTCTGGGCTTTTTCCATTTCGCTTCCTCATAGATCGAGTGGATGATCTCATAAGCGCTTATGTGAGCCTGTAGTTGATTGGTGAGAGCCGTAAAATAGGAATTCAGTCCTCGTTTTGGTCCGGCGGGGAATTGACCGAGAAGGTACGACGCGGATGCCACAATGTTGGGCTCGTTGGTTGTTTCCCATATCCCTATGGGTTCTTGATCGAATTTTGATATCAGTATCTCGTTGATTTTTCGGACCGTGAAAGCAACATATTTCTCGTATAAATCCAGATTGTCTTCGTGTAACCACATGTCTTTGCCTATCCAGGCGGGATGTGTGAAGTGATGGAGAGTGACGACCGGTTCCATACCGTTATTTCTCACGTGGGCTATCATTGATGCGTAATGTTCTAACGCTTCGGGGTCAATCTCAGGAATTCTCATATCGCCAGGTCTGGTGACGGGCTGGATTCTCGCCCATTCAACGCCAAGTCGGAAATGAGTAAGGCCGATTTTCCTCGAAATTTCCATATCCTCAGGATATCTGGTGTAAAAGTATGTCGCCCCCTTCGTAGGCTCGGCTTTACCGCTTCTCTCCCACTCGTACCAGTTATTGAGAGGCTCGTCTTTTCCGTTGAAACCACCTTCGGTCTGGTAAGGGGAGTTTCCAACACCCCAAATAAAGCCTTTATGCAGCCTGAATCCATCGCCAAAAATTTTGTCCACATCTTCTCTTGTTATTCTGTAATCTCTCATTTTCAACCTCACGAACGAATAATCATAAAAAACGTTCGAAACGCGCTCGCCATGCTAAACGCGCATCGGGGCAGATCCTGAAATGTGGGATGTTTGTGTATAAATATATCAAATATATCAAAGCGCACCGCAGTATTGCCGACTAACTCGAGCATACCACGAGAACCCTGTTAAGAAGAATTGACTAATACTGAGTTCTCTTATTCGTGAAGATTTTATCTACCGAATGTTGTTATAATTTGTGCTTAATGATGGTAAAACCTGGCAATGGTCTTTGCTCTTCTTATGAGTTGATGTTTAATTCTCATTGAATTTGTATTTTGACGCAGGCACTGTTGGTGGAAGGTGATGAAGATGAGCGGAAATCTTGAAACAGAATCAAGGAAAACCAGCGCGCCCGTTTCTATGTTTGTTTTTGCTCATCAGGATGACGAGATCGGGTATTTTTGTTTGATTTCCCGCCTCGTACGAGATCGAACTCCTCTGAAAATGATCTGGATTACTGACGGCGCTTATTCAGTGCCGGCAGAGGTAAGACGGGAAGAGACAAAAGCTGCCCTTGGCATGATTGGTGTGGATAGCGAATGTTTTGAGTTCTGGGATTATCCGGATGGGGCTTCGATCAAATATTCGGTTGAGATTGTGGATAGACTCACTGAGCGGATGCGTGAGATTTCTCCTGCTGAGGTGTATGTCCCCGCGTATGAAGGGGGACATCCCGACCACGATTTTGCTCATTTTTCAGCGGTTATCGCAGCTTCCAGACTTGAGCGATCCCCTCTGGTCTTTGAAGCGCCGCTTTACAACAAATATAAAGCACTTTTTGTATCGTTCAATCGATTTATTCCTGCTTCAACACCAACAGTCTATACCCCGATGGGACGTGAGGACGTGATTATGAAATTCCGGGGCATGTTGAAATACAAAAGTCAGTTCTGGATAACCACGTTTCCCTTGCTTCTATTTGGATGGCCGCGATTGCTTGAACGTGGCGAGCCTTACAGGCGGGTACCGGAGCGCGACTATCTTAAACCACCTCACGAAGGTAAGCTCTATTATGAGAGCTATCCTCTTTACAAGATGCTCGGTGTCAGTTTTTCCGATTTTCGCGCAGCAGTTGAACGGGTTTTTACTGCAAGTGGCTCGTGAAAGTCCGGCTCTTTTGAGTATGCTTACGGCCGGTGAATCTTAGCGAGAATAAATTCTGGTTTTATACTTGGGTAAACGATGATATCTGATTCGGTCCTTATATTGTTATATTGTTTCCGATTATGCGTATAATGTTAGCGCATTATTCGTGAGTCTTATAAGGACTTTTTACGCAACGGTGATGTCGTTGCACAGGTAAACGTCCTGCACCGCGTTCAATATTTCTACCCCTTTTTCGAACGGCTTTTGAAACGCTTTTCTACCGATAATCAAACCCATCCCACCCGCACGCTTGTTGATCACGGCGGTCTTCACCGCTTCTCTTAGATCATCAGCTCCGGATTCACCGCCGGAGTTAATTAGACCAACTCTTCCGCAGTAACAGTTTATGACCTGGTATCGGGTTAGATCGATCGGATGATCGGAACATAGAACCTCATACATCTTTATGTCAAATTTGCCATATTTCCCGCTCTTGCGGTTGATCGTTTCATACCCTCGGTTCTTATCTGGCAGTTTTTGCTTGACGATATCGGCCCCTATTGTCGCGCCCAGGTAATTAGCTTGTCCGGTTAGGTCTGCTGCCGTCTCGTAGTTCACGCCGTTCACCGTAAATGCTTCGTTTCTGAGGTAGCACCAGAGGATTGTGGCCATTCCAAGTTCATGAGCCACCTGGAAAGCCTCAGTTACTTCTTTGATCTGGTGTCTTGATTCAGGTGAGCCGAAATAAACGGTAGCGCCTATTGCGACAGCGCCGAGTTCAAATCCCTGCCTTACGGTGGAAAAAAGAGTCTGGTCGTAAATGTTAGGGTAAGAGAGAAGTTCGTTATGGTTGATCTTAAGTATAAAAGGAATTTTATGGGCGTATTTTCTTGACACGCTGTTGAGTACCCCAAGTGTTGATGCAACCGCGTTGCACCCTCCTTCGATGGCAAGCCTGATAATATTCTCAGGATCGAAGTAGATGGGGTTAGGGGCGAAAGACGCCCCCGCTGAGTGCTCGACCCCCTGGTCCACGGGAAGAATAGTCACATAACCGGTGCCCTTGAGTCTTCCATGATTCAGTATTTCCGAAAGGCTTCTTAATACTGAAGTCGGTCTGCTCGATCCGGCGAAAACTCTATCAACCCAGTCCGGTCCGGGAAGATGAAGGGCCTCTTTTGGAATTGCTGGTGAATCAAAACCAAGCAAATATTCTGCGTCATCGCCAAGTAGCTTTTCTATCTCTTCTGCTCCCATTCTGTCCTCCAGTTCAGATATTGCAAAAGTCAGGGATTTATGAAACTTCCTCAGCGCATATTTTATACCTCCACAGATATAACCGTAATTCCCAGGTACCGAATTACGGTTACGATGGGCTCTATGCGCGTAATTCCGCTCTGGAAGCGCTTTTGCGAGGCATCAAAGGTTCTGCACGCTCCCTTGCATTTCGCAAAAAAACGTAAAATGGTGCCTGGCACCGAATTACGGTTTGGCGAATTGCGTCGTGTGGGGACCCACACTGGTTCTGCACCCAGTAACGCTATGGTGTGTTTCGGAGCAGAGGCTTCAATTTGCTGGTGGGCGTTACTGGATTTGAACCACCCCACACGACGTAAGCCGTGTTCAAATCGAGTGTTTTCGAAATCTCCTGCAAAACGAGCATCCAGCAAACGAATAATTCCTTTCGTTATTCTTTCTGGCGAATTGCGTCGTGTGGGGACCCACACTGGTTCTGCACCCAGTAACGCTATGGTGTGTTTCGGAGCAGAGGCTTCAATTTGCTGGTGGGCGTTACTGGATTTGAACCACCCCACACGACGTAAG
>JACVIW010000168.1 GCA_015711695.1 Candidatus Geohydrothermomicrobium daggyaiense | reverse complement strand
CATGCTTCCTGCAAAAAGCAGAGAATCCGTAAATGTGGGCGAGACTGTCACAACCTACAGAGTCGCCACAACGGTCAGTGCGGATAGAGGGGTGATAGCGGAGAGGGCTGTATATCTAGCAATTTAGAATTAGAAAGATAAATTTTCGATTGTGGGTTCAGAGAGGGACTGCGGGAGAAATCACTGGTCTCAGGTTATTTCCTTGAAACATGATGACGCGACAGACCTTTTATTCCTTGAAAAAAGGCAAGCGATAAAATTGGATAAACACATTATCCTGTCAGTCTGACTTGTTAGAAAATACCGCTGTTTTTTCTCATGCTGATGCGCCAGCTAAGAAGTATTGCGCAAACGAAAGCTGGTGTTTCGGTGGACTTGCCTTTTATACATGGCTGAAGCATCTGTATGGCTTCGAAAACACCCGCTTGTTTTGATTTAAAATATTTGCTTAATCGGTTTACATTCCCTGCGAACATTAAGCGTTTTTGATCCTTGTTCTTTCGCGAGTCCTTTCCCTTGTTTGTGTCTTCGTTCTTGTCATGTTACGCGATTGATTGCTTTTTAATGTATCGCAGATCTTCTCCCTGAGCGCGGTTCTCGCTTTGTTTTGGGCCCGATTCCTCGACTGTATGGATGTACCTGAGCCCGAGCTTAAAACCTTCGCTTCAGGGGAACAAACATTGTTTTGGAGCTGTACCTTTGTCCCGTCCCTGAGCCTGTCTTGGCTTTTGGTGCCCAAAGCGTAAGCAACACCTGCGGTTACTAAAAGCACGGATAGGCAAATTGCCAGCGTTTTCGCGATACGTACTACGTTTTTGCGTTTCATTTGACATCACTTCCTTGCTAATAACTGAAATCAGGAGAACTCTGAAAACGTTACGCTTGATTTTTGGTTTTTTAGACACTCTTTTCGCCGGCGTTATGCGGCAAAAGCTCGCATTTCATCAATAGAGTTTGCTCGATGCTCGTCATATAATCGTCTGATATCAATTATGTAAATCGCTTGGCCACATGCGGCTTTCAGCGGGGCATCCTGTGTGCTGTTGTGAACCTTTGTTCTAAGATTGTGAACAAAGTCCTTGAATACTCGGGGCTATGATTTGCCAAGAATAACATTTCGTTTCGTTTTTTGATTATAAGTATGAAAACACTTTCTCGAGAGGAAATTAACTTGTTATCTAAGAAAGAGCTGATAGATATCGCATCCAGAGCGAAGAAATACGAGCCTGAAGCTTTAGATCGTCTCTTTGATTTTTATTTCAATAGACTCAGACGATACATGTATTACAGGACTGGCGACCTTGAGAAAGCTGAAGACCTCGCCAGCGAAACCTTGACGGAAGCGATTGAGAAAATTGGCAATTTTAAAGACAGGGGAGGCACTATAGGCGCCTGGCTTTTTGGGATTGCGCGAAACATGCTTGCCAGGGAGAGGGCTGTTGAAGGAAAAGCTGAAATAGTTGAGCTCGACGAGCGTTTTTCGACCAGCGAAAAAGATCAACCTGAAACAATCGTGCTCGAAAAATTAAGTCACGAAGAACTTTATGTAGCTTTGTCCAGGCTGCCAGATGAACAAAGAGAAGTCATACTTCTCAGATTCATCGAGGGTTTCGACGCGAAAACCGTGGGGAAACTGATAGGCAAAAAAGCGGGGGCTGTTCGGGCGTTGCAATTTAGAGCCATTCAATCGCTGAAAAAAATATTCGAAAAAGGTGGTGTAAGCAGATGAGCGGGGATGTTTCCAGAAAGGATATTCGCATGCTGGAGAAAGTGTTAAAAAAGAGCCTTAACGTGAATTCCATCGGTTCACGGGAGGAAATCCCTTCTTTTGAGGCTGCAATCGTGAATATGTTGAGGAGTGGTGGTCCTGCCCTGCCGCCTGGGCGCCGGGTAGAGTCTATAAAATCACATTATATGTCAAACGCTCTGGCATTAAGAAATAAGGCAAGGAAAGTAGCGACATCACAGGCGAGGGAGTTATTTTCGTTCAGAGCTCACCCCGCCATAGCGCGCGGATTGGTTGCCATTATGGCAATAGTAATTCTTTTGGTGGCTTTGGGTTTCGGTTCCGCATATGCAATGCCAGGCAATCCCCTTTATTCAGTAAAGCGAGCCGGGGAGTCGCTATATATTTCGTTATTACCGGGAAACCAGAGAAGAGCTTTCGCTCATGCGGAATTTTCGGAGCGCCGCCTTCGCGAACTTGAGTATGTTATAAGTCGTAGCATGGAACGCTGGTGCTATCCCCTGATAGAGGATTGTGAAAGCGGCCTCGAGAGGTCATACGAGTATGGTGAAAAACTGAGAGCTGACATTTTTGAAAAGGTCAGTGCAAGGGTAAGAGTTATTGCTGAAAGACTCCAGTTATTCATTAATCAAGCGTTGAGCAAGATGACGAAAACTGAAAGAGAAAAAGCTCGGAAAATAATGGAAAGGGTAAGAATCAGGCTAAGAACGGAGTCCATGGAAAGAGACCGTCACCGAGAGGATTTCATGCTGAAAAACGAAAAGCGATCTGGGCATGTTTCTCAAGAAGGGAAGACACTTGAGGGTGAAAACGCACATGAGGGCGCGGGGCCAAGACTGAACGAACAAGAGCAAAAACAACAGCAACTTCAAGAACAGCAACAATACCAGCAACAACAGAAAGGGCAACAAAAGCAGTATCAAGAGCAACATGAACAACAGGAACATAAGCAACATCAAAACCAGCAACAATACCAACAGCAGCAGCAAGGGCAGAGTAAATAGAAACAAGCCTTGGTAATACATACCAAACGATTTAAAATTAAGCCTTGTTGTAAGGTAACTGGTCAATCTAAAACGCAAATGCGGTATAACTTATAAATGGTATGTATAACTTATGGATGATTCCAACGCCAGCTTATTAGATGTGCCCGTTGAGTAAAGTCAATTTCAAGGGTGTAGAAAGTTAAACAGGGTTTCAAAAGTATATGGTATAAAGATTAAGATGCCGAATATTAGCGTATTTTGTTAGGCACAGCGGGGAATGAGCGTTTAAGTGTTAGCCGAATTATCCGTATTGTAGTTCTGATCGCAGCTCTAAGACGTTTAGATTTATCTATATTTTCCGGTTTTAGCTTACATGATTATCTTTTGTATCTCTTGATTTTAGTTCCCCTCTTATTGTGTTTTCGCGCAATTGATACCGTCCTAGGCAAATAGAAAGTGCTTTTCTGGGAGTATGTGTTTTTGGAAATTGAAGACACTTTTTTTGATGATCCAAACATTTTGCGTTCATTGCGGATCGTTTAAATTGTTATAATCACTTAACAGACTTATGCGCGCTTGTTGTCTGCTATCTGGCAGCGCAAAGGCTGGCGCAAATCCTGAATGCTTGAGTGGAACTTACAAATGACAACAACGGTGATGATATATGTTAAAAGTTGACCCTCACCCGGATTATCCGCCTGAAGAGGGCTGCTACATTCGCGGAAATGACCGATCGCCGGTCGCTGTGGTGATAATTCTAAAATGGGACCAGGACAAGGTTCCTCCAGAAATAGAGGCTCTTGTTAGGGCAGGAGCGGAGGCTGGCGCTGCCCTTTCGGGCACTCTCCAGACAGAGAATATAGGTCTTGAAAAGGTGATATGCAACATTGTTTCAAATCCCAACATCCGCTACCTTGTTCTTGGAGGACCGGAATCCCCCGGACACTTAACCGGTGATGCCGTAAAGGCTTTGTTTGCAAATGGTGTGGATTCTAAGAACCATATTATCGGCACTGAAGCTCCGCACCCGTTCTTATTCAACATTACAAGGGAGATGATTGAACGCTTCCGCGCCCAGGTAAAGCTTGTTGATCTTCAGTTCAAACAGGATGTAGATCTTATCAAAAAAGCGGTTTGGTCCTGCTATCAGGAGGAACCGGTTGAGTTCATGGGGTATAAACTTTTCGACCCGGGCGCATATCCCGAACCACCAATGAGCGGGAAGATTACCTGGAGGATCTTACAGCCGTACTGGGAACCTCAGGACGAGAAGGAACGCGAGGCGAAAAGAAAAGCCGAGGAGCTTATGGAGCGATTAAGGCAGAGAAGCGCGGAAAGACAGAAAGAGAAGGGCAAAAATGATTGTGATTGAGCAGGGGGATATTTTTGCAGGAAAAAGACCGTTTGAACGATGACGAAATCAAGCGAATAGTTCGCGAGGGATACGCAAAGATTGCCAAGAAAGGTTCGAGTTGTTGCGGCGCGGACAATTCATGTTGTGCGCCTACGTCTCATCCAGGAGAAAATAATCTAACCTTCCTATACGCAACGGACGAAATTGAATCTACTATTGAAAGCACGAATCTTGTGCTCGGGTGCGGTAATCCCCTCCGTTATGCCAGCGTGAAGCCCGGCGAGATGGTTGTTGATTTAGGTTGCGGAGCGGGGTTTGACGTTTTCCTCGCCGCGAAGCGAGTTGGCGAGAGTGGCAAGGTTATCGGAGTTGATATGACTTATGAAATGCTTGAAAGAGGGCGGGCAAGTGCTGTGAAGATGAACGCAACGAACGTCGAGTTCAGGCATGGCGAAATTGAGAATCTTCCGATACCAGAGGGGACAGCTGATGTTGTGATCTCGAACTGCGTGATAAATCTTGTTCCTGACAAGCAGAGGGCTTTTGATGAGGCGTTCCGGATCTTAAAGCCTTCCGGGCGCCTAATCGTTTCCGATATTGTTCTGCTGAGAGAGCTTCCCTCATGTTTGCGGGGATCTCCCGAGGCGCTTATCGGATGTGTCGCGGGCGCCGAACTAAAAAGTAACTATGTTGCGATGATAAAAAAAGCTGGATTTACCGGGGTCGAAATTCTGAACGAATTACCATTTCCCTCGAACGTGGAGTTTCTTGGAGACGCACGCGACTCTCTATGCTGTGAACCGAAGAAATCGCTGGATGCCTCGGGCGAAGTGCTCACATCAATTATTAGTATCACGATTCGCGCATATAAATCGGCACCATCCTGTTGTTGCGGTTGAGATCGGCTTTTCTGCTTGACTTACCTATTGATGAGGACTGTTACAGGCGCGCGCTAAGTGTTGATATTCATTCAAGAACGCTCTTTTAGATTTGGTATTTGGGCAGGCGAGCAAATGAGAAATATCTGGGTGACTTTCGTGCGTATAATGCTTATATTTTGTCATCAGGGAAATGAAAGGTTATGAGGTGCGTATGAATCGGGAAAGAAAAAAAGTTCTTTTTTTATGCAGGGAAAACGCCTGTCGGTCACAGATGGCAGAAGGGTTCTTGCGCTTTCTCGCGCCAGAGTCATTTGAGGTTTACAGCGCGGGTTCTGAGCCCTCAAGAGTCCACCCTTACGCAATAAAGGTCATGGATGAAGTCGGTATCGACATATCCTCACAATACAGCAAGTCGGTTTCCGATTTCGATGGCTGGACATTCGATTTCGTGATAACGGTGTGCGCTGAAAATGCTTGCCCTGCATTTATGGGAAAAGCGGGTGAAAGAATCTCGTGGTTTTTCGAGGATCCGGCCAGTGTGAAGGGGACCGAAGAGGAAATACTATCCGAGTTCCGAAGGGTAAGGGATAAAATAGGAGAAAAGATAAAAGATTTTGTTAAAGAATACGGTCAAAAATAGAAAAACCGCAAATTTGTGGAATGCGCCAAATTGCGGTTTTGTAGTTAGC
>MU158462.1:2527-5739 GCA_015711695.1 Candidatus Geohydrothermomicrobium daggyaiense | reverse complement strand
TCTCGGACGGTCATCAGGCAATTCGGTAACAACCGTTTGAAGTATTTTCCTTATGAGCTCGCGGGGCTCCCCCACCGAGAGTCCACCGATACCGTATCCGTCGAAACCAAGAGCCACCGTATATCTGGCGCTTTTCACACGCAAGTCCGGGTAAAAGCCCCCCTGAACAATCCCAAAGAGAAGCTGTCTTGCCTTGGAGCCGTCCTGCCTGCTTTGAAAACAGCTTTTCCCATTCGCCACACGAGAGTCCGCGAAGCAAGCGCAATCAGAGCGCTTCCGTAGTAACGCCCCGCCTTCCGGAATATCCTTTTTTGCCCCGACAATTCTCCTATGAGCTTCAAGTGCCCTTTCAGCCCACTGTCGCGTGAGTTCGACTGAGCTTATTACCTTATCCCTTTCAGATGGATATGGTAAACACTCATCGAGAACCATGGCGATATCGGAACCGATTTTGAACTGATGTTCTATCGAAAGTTCAGGTGTGAGAAAGAAAATGGTGCCGTCAAGATTTGAACGAAACCTGACTCCGTCGTGCTCCACCTTCACGTCCTTCGAAAGCGAAAATATCTGGTACCCACCCGAGTCGGTGAGAATCGAGCCTTTCCAGCCCATGAAAGCGTGAATGCCACCCGCGTTCTCAATCACTTCAATTCCCGGCCGCAACATAAGATGGTACGCGTTTGAAAGGATCATCTCATAACCCATAGCGGCAACATCATCCGGTCTCACTGCCCTTATCGCGGCCCTTGTACCAACCGGCATAAAAACGGGCGTTTTCACAACACCATGGGCTGTAGTAAGAAGACCAGTTCGTGCGGAAGTGTGATAATCCCTTACCTTTACCTCGAAGCAATTCTCATTTCCAGAACCATTCATCAGGCTTTCCCCTTCCACATCGGACTCCGATTTAAAGCATCGCTCTTTTCTCAAGGAAATATTAAAGATTTAATATGAATATGAAGCTCTTCACGCCTATTCATCTTGTTTCATGCAATCATATTACAGATAATACAACGCTCAAAAAGGGAAACTGCTTCGGACAAACCACTTACACCGCCTCGAACAGGTAAACATCAATTATGGTAAGGAAGTTAATTCACGGGACTTGGTAAGCCACTCTGGAATGGCTTTTTGCACCGAAAAAATTACCGGGTGCCTACAGAGATAAAATCAGAAAACATCTCAGACATATCCGAGCTTTCCTGACTGGGGGCAAGACGCTTTATCTTTTATGTAATCCCCATGGATTCACTCTTTCTGGATGGAGAATTGTTAAAAGATAAACATTGAATCGCCGAAAGAAAAGAATCTGTAGCGCTTCTCCATTGCAATCCTGTAAGCGTTCATGATCAGTTCGATACCCCCGAAGGCACACACAAGCATCAAAAGAGTTGAACGGGGAAAATGGAAGTTGGTCACAATTGCGTCCGTTGCCAGAAATTCATGACCCGGTTTGATAAAAAGGTCGGTTCGTCCCTCACAGGGGACAATTCGAAACCCCTCCCCTGAATAAGCTCCCGGCGTCATCTTCGCATGCAGAGCGGCAGTTTCAAGCGCTCTGACCACAGTTGTTCCAACCGCGATTACCCTTCCTTTGCAGGAATTCACGAGCGAGGCGCAGTTTGCGTCTATTTTGAACCATTCAGAATGCATCTTGTGATCCTCTATTCTTTCTGTTCGCACCGGACTGAAGGTGTCCGCGCCAACTGCAAGCTCGAGTTTCGCGATATTGACCCCCTTTTCCCTGATTTTTGATAGAAGCGCCTCAGTAAAATGAAGACCAGCTGTTGGCGCCGCGGCTGATATTTCTCGAACCGAGTAGACTGTTTGATAACGATCGGGATCGGAGAGCGGGAACTTTATATACGGAGGGAGAGGAATATCACCGGCGGCAAATAGCATATCATCGCTTGCCAGATCTCCATTCGAGGTTCTGAAACTCAAAACCGCGCGACCGGGGGAAGGCCTTTCCTCGACTTTTGCTTCAAGTTTCGTTCCGGGAAATTCAATTTCTGATCCTGTTCTTAGTCTTGCCCCGCCTGTAAGCGCAAGCCAGCGACTTTCTCCCACTTTTTCCAGAAGCAAAACCTCAACTTTTCCACCGGTCTTGCGCTTTTTGCCGAAAATCCTACCGGGAAATACTTTTGTGGTGTTCAAAACAAGGCAGTCTCCAGGGCAAAGAACATTTACGATATCCCTGAATATAAGATGAGAAACGGTTCCGCTGGACCTATTCACGACCATGAGCCTGCTTTGATCCCTGTCTTTTAGTGGAACCTGAGCGATAAGATCTTCCGAAAGGTTATAATCGAAGAGTTTCGTGTCCATCAAAATTGCCCAGCCTTATGCATGTCGCGCTTATAAAGCCTTTCCTTTTCGCTGAAAACGCATCCGCAGTATTTCTGCCTATATAGACCGAGTCTCTTGCTCTCCTCGACGCTTTTGTAATAGCCGTCGGTTAAATCATCGCCTATGAAAAGAACCCCATGCTTAATAGCTGAATCAGCGCCGGCTGACCTTATTAAACCCGCATCCTGGTAAGGACTTACCAGGAGAGTGGTCGAGAACAAACCTATCCCGAGTTCCCTTGCTTTGAGAGCAGTTTCCTCAAGTCTCAATTGATAACAAATCGCGCACCTCTGATTTGAGTGCTCCTGACCCCTTCCCGACGCAGAATGGCTTAAGTTCCCGGGGCCGGCTATGTCCTCGGTTAAATTCAAACTTAATGTTAAGCCTCGCCACGTAGCTGAACGAAAGTGAGCGAACGAGGGATAGCTTCCCGATCCCGCAAGCCAGGTGAACCGCTGTGAATAGTCCACGAAAACGTTTTCATTTCCTGAAAGCCGGTAAAACTCCTCCACGGTCATTTCTCTTGATAACGCTAAGGCACTTGGCGCGATTTCGAAGAAATAGGACTCCATATCGTAATACCCTATTTCATAATCTATTCCGTTTTCGTCGCAGTACTTGACGAACGTTCCGAGTCGTTTCTCATACTCACTGCATGGGTGTATGTTTGGATTGAAAAAATATGCAGTCACCTGAAAACCCCTGTCCCGGAAAACATGATAAGGATAAATAAGACAGGGCGCACAGCACGTATGGAGAAGAACCCTTTTCATTTCAAATCACCACACCCTGTTTTTACGTCTTCATTTTACATGTATATCGACTCGCGCTTCACTATTACTGAAACATCCTAACCCGAATAA
>MU158462.1:0-2517 GCA_015711695.1 Candidatus Geohydrothermomicrobium daggyaiense | reverse complement strand
ACAGACTCGAAGTATCATTCATCCGTACATGCAGGTGACATGGCAAACTAGTGAAAGAGGGGCGTGTCCAGACCCCCATACTCTCTGCCTAAATGCTCATATGCCCTCGGGGTGGCTACCCTTCCACGAGGCGTTCTTTTTATGAAGCCGAGCATCATCAAAAACGGCTCATGAACCTCCTCGATAGTATCAGGCTCTTCGCCCACGGCAGCCGCAAGAGTTTTTAGACCAACCGGACCTCCCGAAAACTTCCCAACCACAACCTCGAGCACCGCTCTGTCAATGACGTCGAGGCCAGCGTCGTCGACCTGTAGCAGTTCCATTGCCTTCGACGCGACTTTCCCGTCAATGAAACTGTTAGCTTCGACCTCGGCAAAATCCCTCACCCTCCGGAGCAAACGATTGCCAATCCTCGGCGTGCCCCTTGACCGTCTCGCAATTTCGCTACAGCCTTCATCATCGATCAACACTCCAAGAATCTTAGCTGACCTCATCACTATTTTCTTCATGTCTTCAAGAGGATAGTATTCGAGCCTGAGCGCCACCCCAAATCTCGATAGAAGAGGGGCGCTCATCAAGCCCATTCGAGTGGTTGCGCCAACCAGGGTGAACCTTGGCAAGTCGAGCCGGACAGTCCTTGCCCCCGGTCCCTTGCCGATAACTATGTCAATCTTGAAATCCTCCATCGCGGGATAAAGGATTTCCTCCACCGTCCTGGGAAGTCTATGAATCTCGTCAATAAAAAGGACATCGCCTGGCTCGAGATTGGTCAAAATAGCGGCAAGATCGCCCTGTCTTTCAATTGCAGGGCCACTTGTAGAGCGGATATTTACCCCGAGTTCGGTCGCCACGATATTAGCGAGCGTGGTCTTGCCCAGACCAGGTGGACCGGAAAGAAGAACATGGTCAAGCGCTTCCTTTCGCCTCCTTGCGGCCTCGATAAAAATTCTTAACTGCTCCTTGCTCGCGGTCTGACCGATAAACTCGGAAAGCTTTTTCGGGCGAAGGGTCAGGTCAAGCGCTATATCCTCGTCAGTGACCTCTTTAGATGTTATGCTATTTGCTCCATTACTCATATGTACAAATCACCTGTCTGAAAGTCCGCCCTGAGCGGCAAAAATTCTGGTACAATCTTATTTTCGTCTGGCGAAACGCTAAATCCTGGAGCCTATATTCTTAAGAGCCGACTGGATAAGTTCAGCAGCGCCAAGAGATTCGACGCCCGGTTTTGTTTTTATCTCCTCAAGCGCCTTTCGAGCTTCCAGAGCCGAATATCCCAGTTGAATAAGTGCCTCATAAGCCTCCTCGAAAGCCACCTTCGCGGGAGAGTCAAGGCTCGCGGAAAGTTCAGCAGGAAGCCCAACTTTATCTCTCATCTCCAGTACCAGTCTCTGAGCGCCCTTCTTTCCCAGACCGGGAATTCTGGTGAGTGAGTCTATGTCCTGATTTCTGATTATTTCCTCGAAACGCTCGCATGAGTACACTGAAAGCACCGCGAGCGCTTTCGCCGCACCAAAACCTGATACGGAGAGAAGTGAGATAAAAAGCTCCCTTTCATCCTCGCTCTCAAACCCGTACAGGCTTAAGGCATCCTCACGCAGGTGAAGATAAGTAAATAAAGATACCTTCGAACCAACAGGCGGAGATGCTTCGAGAGTCTTCAGCGGAACTTTCACTTCAATGCCAAAGCCTCCGACCGAAATCACCAGGTTATTTATACCCTTTTTGATTATTTTTCCCTCTATACTCGATATCATACCCGTCTCATCTGAACACAAGAATAATACAACCCGACTGCGACAGCGGGATAAAAAAGCCCAGCGAAAATCTACTCGCTACTTCTCACCTCTTCTTTGAGATTCATATGGCTAAGGTGGCATATCGCGAGGGCTAAGGCATCGCACGCGTGGTGCGAAGCTCCCTTCGAATCGAAACCGAGAAGCGCACCCACCATATAGGCAACCTGTTCTTTTGAAGCGTTTCCATTTCCCACAACCGCCTGCTTGACCTGAAGCGGGGTATACTCCTCATAGCGTATTCCTGCATGAGAACAGGCAAGTATTATCACGCCCCTTGCTTCTCCAACCTCAACCGCCGTTTTCAAGTTCGTGTTAAAAAAGAGTTCCTCAATCACCGCAACATCCGGATGATAGTCTCTTAGGATTGCTTGTATCCTGGAGTATAAAACCCCCAGTCGAGAGGCAATGCTACTATTCGCGGGCGTGTTAATAGAACCAAAAGTCACAACCGACATTCCCTCTCTCTGTTTAACTATCAGTCCATAGCCTGTGGTTGCAATCCCCGGGTCTATTCCTAAAACCTTCAAATACAAAGAACCCCCGTTCCGCTCAAATGCTTTGAAGTCAACGTTCTCGGCGCGCTCGCCGTCAATACGCTCTCAACTTAAATAGAAGCCATCTCCTCCATAACCTCATCAGGTATATCAAAGTTCGCGTAAACATCATGGACATCATCAAGCTCCTCCAAAGCCTCCACCAATCGGAGGACTTTGCGCGC
>JACVIW010000165.1 GCA_015711695.1 Candidatus Geohydrothermomicrobium daggyaiense | reverse complement strand
TGAGCCGCTCATGATAGTGTTCCTCGGCGGAACCGTTGGGACGATAGTTATCGCGCTGTATCTGCCTGTGTTCCGGGTTATAACGCTTATAAAATAATTTGTGAATGCTGTGAAATGTTGCTGAATATAATGAATATACGTTATAGTGAACATAAGTTTATTGATATTTTTCATGAAAGGAGGTGAATGCTATGCATAGGAAAGAGGGCTTCACGCTTATCGAGCTCATGATCGTTATCCTCATCATCGCCATCCTTGTAGCCATCGCGATTCCTGTTTACCTCGCGGTTAGGGAGAACGCAATGCGGAGAACCTGCCAGGCTAACTTAAGGACCATCGACGGCGCCATCAACACGTACCTTGGCGAACATGAACAGTATCCGTCTACTGGAGCTCTAGGTGATACCCATCCACTTATTACCGGAAATTTCCTTAGGGACGTACCGCTTTGCCCCAAGGGCAAGTACACTTATGAAATCATTGGCGCTAATCCTCCGCGTTCATCCTGTACTAGACAAGCGGATCACACCTACAGCGCTGGCGGCGGTTGATACCTGTTTTCTTTCTCACTTGAATTTAAGGGACCGGTTCAAAAAGACCGGTCCCATTCTTTTTATATGCTAAAATGCGTGCCAGAACTTGATTTGTTATATATCGTTTTAAAGTGTTCGCGTGGTTTTAAGGTTAGCAAATTTCGCTCTGCGGAAAATATTATTCTCAGATTATGGAAGTAGAAGAGAGAAAGGGACAATCCGCGCATGAACAAATTTAGACCCTACATTCCCGAAATATGCGTTTTCATTGTTTTTGCCGTTTTCACCTGCTTTTTGACCTGGCCCCTGGTAATAAAGCCCGCGACTTCCGTTTACGGGGAGCCGGGGGACAATTTCGGAGCGATCTGGGGAATATGGTGGCTAAAGAATCACAAAAGTTTCGGCGGAACCTTAACATATTGCCCGATAATTGGCTTTCCCTATGGTGCAAAGTTTCCCTCGATTCCCATGGAGCCGCTACAGTACGTTTTTTATCTCATCCTCGCTCAGGTGTTAAATGAAGTGCTAATTTTTAACATTGATATTCTTCTTTCGTTTTTTCTATCAGGAATCACAATGTATTATCTCGTCAGGCACATCACAAAGGACAGGAAATCCGCCTTTTTCGGGGGGCTCGCATACTTGATAGCTCCTTATCACGCGTATCACACCATGACAATCGGCGGGGGAATAGCCGCTGTTCAGTGGATGCCCCTCTACATTTTGATGCTTATAAAATTTATTGAAAAGCCAAGCGGGAAAAGCGCTGCTCTGCTTGCTTTTTCCGCCATACTTGTTGCATGGACCTCTGTCCACTACGGTCTTTTCATGTTCATATTTACCCCATTTTTCCTCGCTGGAAGATTTATTTATAAATACATAATAAACAAACGCTCTATAGCCAGAGGCGAAAAGGAAAGCGCAGCGCACCTTTCCGTCAACAGATATGCTCTTCTCTTGAGCCTTGCCGTTATCTTATTTGTGGTGGTTCTTGTTCTTCCCTTCTACGCCGGAGCGATAACGGGGATGCGGACACCGGCGCGATGGGTCACCACGACTGTGCCCACACAGTTGAGGTTGGAAGAATACATCCAGAGAAACGGAGCTAAACCAACTGATTATCTCATCCCCAATCAGAGCAGTCTACTGGTGAGGCTCCTTTCCGGTTCATTAGGTAAGACGCCCTACTTTGATTACAGTCTTTATCTTAATATTGGATGGAGCCTGTTAGCAATTGCCATTGCCGGTTTCGCTGTGGATTTTTTGAGAAGGGGGAAAATGATTCATGATAGCGACGAATCCACATCAAATAGAACCTGTTTGGAGAATAAGAATAATCACGCGCCAGATCATGCAAGAAGCGATGAAACAAAGCCTTTAGTAGTTGGTTTCATTATCGCTGGATTGGCTTCGTTTCTCCTTTCGTTGAAACCTTATTTCTTTATCGGAAACGCGAAAATTCCTCTTCCTTCCTATCTTTTCGTTATCTTTTTGCCCTGGTTTCGCTGGTATTTACGGCTCGGAGTCGTCGTGCAGTTATGCGTGATCGTTATCTCCTCGATCGGACTTTCACTTATTCTGTCTCATCTCAAAAAAACGTGGACGCTCATAGTTTTCGCGTTGCTAACTTCGCTTGTTGTTCTGGAACTCCTCATAGTGCCTCCTTTTAAGAATTATGATTTTTCCAGTCCGCCTAAGGTTTTTGCCGAAGTAGCGAAAATCAAAGGCGACCACGGCGTTGCTTTCTATCCCTTGCTTGAGCAGGGATACTTTTACACCAACGAACTTATGTTTTATCAGCGTTTCTTCAGAAAACCAATGCTTAATGGCGCTATTGATGGCTCGGACGCCGAAGCAGTCCGTAGAACTTTATACAGTCCCTTCAACAGGGCTACACCGTCGTATTTAAAAAGACTCCGGATTGATTACGCGGTACTTCTTGAAGACGAGTTTATCGAGATGAAAAAGCACAAAAAAACTCTTCCGAAATTTCCTGACGGTTTTGAGCTCACCAAAGAATTCAAAGGAACGGGTCACTTTTCAAAAGCGAAAATTTTTAGAATAACGGCTAGCCCCTGTGACGTTCTCCCCGTTTACACAGGCAACATAACAGTGCCGGTACTTATGTCCGGTGGTGTCTCCTGGAGAGTGCTTGCTGAAAGTGGAAAGATTGAACTTGAGAACTTTTCTTCGAAAACGCTTAAAACAAACGTATACATTCCGCTATCGAATCCGTTTTCAGAAAGAGCAATCAGCGCAAGAATCGGGACGGAGGAGGTGTGGAAATCGAGAATTGAGCGGAATAGTTCTGCGGAGGTTGAGTTAAAAAATATTATTCTTCCACCCGAAGGACTCGAGATTGATTTAATAGTTGAAGGAAAACTTGAGCCTCTCGGGTTCTATGAGTTAAGGTGGTTCGGAGCAAGAGTGGCGTCTCTTCTTGTGGGTGATATCAGAATTGAGAAATCAGAGTGACTATTTTAATGTACTGGTTTTCCCAGGTCTGGAATTATATGTATTCAAGTGAGCATTCTTGCTTACGCAAAAACTTTTTCCTGCGCTTTTTATACTGTAAATTACTATAAATTTTCAGGTTTTATCGCTTAAGCGATGTTAGAGAAGAAAAGAACAATTGTTTCTAGTAGTCAACATCTGGCTGAAGATCGTATCTCTGTTTTTTATGGGCAGGTCAGGCAATATGAATACTAAAAGAAATACTAAACGAAACAACAAAGACGCTGAAGAAATCAGAATACTCATCACAACACCATCTTTTGATAGCGGTGCCTGGATTTATTGTGATCAAATCATCAACAGACTATTCTCGAAATTCTCAACTGGCAGAGGATTCAAGGTGGTTGCAGTTGGTCTCGGGAAGGTGCCGCACAAACCGTCTTATAAGGTGATCACGATTCCATATCTAAGTTTTAACCACTGGGGATATATAACAGCGATGAATCCAGTATTTGCGATTCTCTGGCATCTTCCCCATTTTATAATAAGCGCGATTGTGTCCCTGTTTTTCAAGCCCGATATTGTCATCTCGAATGGGTTTGTCGCGATATTAAGTTTGCTGTGGGAGAAAATACGGTCTTCGCGGCTTGTGGTTTTGCATCAGGTTCACGGAAGCATTTCAGCCTCGGGCGCTCTTACAAGAAAAGCGATTGGCTTTCTTTGCGAACCACTGGATTTGGTTGTTGCAAACTCGGATGATACTTTAAATGAAATCTTGCCTCTTTGCAGTCGTGAGAAAATCATTATGGCGGAGAATTTTGCCGAAGATTTCTTCTTTGAAAACGAGATAACAAAACCGAGAACTGATTGCCTTAACGTCCTTTACGTTGGACGACTTGACGATGGGAAGTTGTGCGGTCTTCTGCTTGAGCTCGCAAGAAGGCACCTGAATGACCCTGCTTTCCGGTTTGACTTTGTGGGCGAAGGAAGGTTCGAGGAAGAAATCAAGAGGCTGGAAAAGGCAGGTTCGAACATTAAATATCACGGATATATCAAAGACCGTAAAACCCTACGTGAAATATATAAGGAGGCTGACGTAGTTTGGTCATATACCGATGAAAATTACATCTCGATGCCGGCAGCAGAAGCGCTGGCATGCGGAAGACCGATAATCGTGCCCGGGATTTCGGCTGGGACTCAAAAGCCAATTAATAAAAGCATTGTCCCTGGGGATGTTGGCTTTATCATATACCCATACGACATTCCAACAGCGGAGCGCGTGTTACGCGAGATTCGATCTCGAGGGATTTCTGATGAGTTCAGAGAAAGATGTCGCCAGTACGTGAGGACTAAATACAGTTCGAGAAATCTCGATGAAGCAGCAAGGCGTATCGTTGAGCTTTTAAAACAAACTACTTAACAAAAGTAGCAGCATTTGATTCCCCCGTAACTCTCAGGTCTGTTTTCGTCTTCTTATTAAAACTCTATGAATTAACTTAATGAGTGCAATTCCTGTAGAGATGTACACACATTTCAGGTACGTGCTTGCCTATCTTTAAAAGTGGTTCTAATACGTACTCAGGCCATGTTTCCATCTGGTCGTTCGGCAAAGGTTTCACGAAAATTCCTTCTCTTTCAAGTATTTTCCAACCACTTACCTCGATTGTGCGATCAAGGGATTTTGGCGTGAACACTCTTTTGTGACCAATTTCGATATCCTTTTGACCAAGTTCTGTGGGGCGCTTTATGATACCCATTTTAACACCTATAAGCCTGTGTATCGAATAGGCGTTCGGTACAACGATGTGCAACTGACCATTTGAAACAAGCCATGAATGTACTTTTCGTAGAATTTTTACAGGATGATCCACATGCTCAAGGACACTCGCCATGATGATTGCATCGTATTTGCCCTGAGGTGTGAAATCTTCAAAAAGTGAATGAAAAAAACGGACATTTTTATTAACCTTTTTTCGAACGTAATCAATATAAGACTTAGATCCTTCAACAACGTCAAGGCTAACAGGTAGATTTGACAGTGCTCTTGTCATAACGCCGTTCGAGCATCCCATTTCCAGTATTCTTTCCCCTTTGAGCTTCTCAAGAATCACTGCCAGGTCGAACTCGATCAATCTCCGTTCAAAACCTATGTCGCTTCTATAAACTCTGGCTGTTGCTTCTAGTGATTCAAATGTTTCCGACATCGAGTCCCCATTGTTTTGAAAACAGTAAAAGCTTATACGAAGCAATCAAGAACTGGCAACAATGAGTTGCTTGATTGTTGAGCTCTGGTTTGAAGGTTATCACGGTGTCTTCTACCCCAATTTTGAAATTTAACAATAACCGATCAGCGGATATCGCTGAAATAAATCTCTCTACAATTTACAGTTATTTCAGAAAATAACCATTGATCCAGTTGGGGATTAGAATCGTTTTGATACCAGCGGACATCCCTGCTTCCAGATCCACCTCTCTGTCTCCGATGAAGATTGCTTCAGCAGGCACAATCTTGAGTTTATCCAGTATCATTAATAGCCCTTCCGGGTCAGGCTTTGTTTTCATTACGTCGTCGAAGGATATCACGAGGTCGAAAAAACTCTTTAGATTTTTCTCCTGGAGGAAAGCTTCAATCGTGTCTTTCAGGTTCGAAGAAAATATGGCTTTCTTTACTGTTGGTTCCATCTTCCCAACATATCTGATGAGATTACGGTTTATATGCGCATTCTCAAGTCCCTGCATCTCGTATTTAAGGATAATTTCTCGTG
>JACVIW010000164.1 GCA_015711695.1 Candidatus Geohydrothermomicrobium daggyaiense | reverse complement strand
AGTCCTGCTCACGCCCACCATTCAAAGGATTGTCCACATGGCACTTATAGCCCAGCAGGGCGAGAAACTGCGATGGGTCCCCGCAAGGCGAAACTGCGCCAGACATGCAAAGAATATCGAATGGTAAAAACAGCTGGAAAGAATAAATATTCCGGATAGATAGTTAAGAAATGCATAAAGATAAACGCTATCGCCTTGTGGGGTGGTTCGAGTCCTGCTCACGCCCACCATTCAAAGGATTGTCCACATGGCACTTATAGCCCAGCAGGGCGAGAAACTGCGATGGGTCCCCGCAAGGCGCAATCACTCCAAGTATGCAAAGAGTTTCGAATGTTGAAAACTGCCGAAAGAAATCAATATTCCGTAATTTGGTGCCTGGCACCGAATTACGGTTTTTAGGTTTTCTATGAGCTGGGATTCAAATACCACTAGCTGTTCTCGCATGTGAACTTTCCAATCGGGGTGGCACCCAGCCCCTCAAGGTAATCCCTTAGTTCTGAATCGAATGAATCCTCAATCAGGATATAAACGCTTTTTCCGGAATCCAGCACTCCTTGTGCTCCTTTGAGAACCCTGATCTCAGCGCCCTCCACACCAACTTTCATGATTGCGACATCGTAATCCACAGCGGTGTGAATAATAGAATCAAGAGTACACAGTCTTGTCACATAAGCTTCCGGGAGATGCTCGAAACCAGGAGTGATTGGTCCGCTGTTTGCCCAGTATCGGTCGTAGTGGAATATGGCAGTACCTTCTTCATCGGATAGCGCTAAGTTGTAGGCAACCACCTTTTTTGACAGGTCATTCAATTCGATATTCTCGGTCAACAGCCCGTAACTTGGTGCTGCCGGCTCAAAGGACATGATACTG
This sequence comes from Candidatus Geohydrothermomicrobium daggyaiense, assembly GCA_015711695.1. Classification (GTDB taxonomy): domain Bacteria; phylum Actinomycetota; class Geothermincolia; order Fen-727; family JACVIW01; genus Geohydrothermomicrobium; species Geohydrothermomicrobium daggyaiense. The sequence continues at coordinate 4,890 of JACVIW010000164.1, read as the reverse complement.
ACGCCTTCATCTTCTCTGAAAAAATATCCGGTTGATATCGTGTATATTCCAAAGGCGGCACCAATGTCGAGAAAAAGGACCCGCTTGCGCTGATTTCTTAACCTCTGTATAAGAGAGATGAGATATTGCCTGTCCCCATACTCGTATATTGGTGAACATATGAGCAAATCTCTTGAACGGCTTCGAATGCGGAATGCCCCGGAGGTAGTTTTCACGAAATCAGTTCTGAAGGGAGAGAAGTATCGAAACTTTCTGCCTCTTATTCTCAAGTACTGCGCATTAGCAGCATCTACAAGACGTGTCCATTCGAGCATTAGAAAAAGAGTCAAGCGGTGGCCGTACGCTTTCCTGGATATTATGATTAATGGCTCCAGATGGTCCCTATACACGAAAAACGCAATGTTTTTTACTCTATTTCGAAGGTAGCGCAGGACATACTTAGTGATATTGACACAAATGGCAAAAGTGCCCAAAAGTTTGCTTATTAAGGATCCTCGAGGCTGAACTCTCGATCTGCCACCAATCACGCCGAACCTGTTTTCCCGATTAATATTATCGGGTTTCCCGAGAAGTAACCATTTGCCTTTCTCTATTCTCGAGATAGTTTATAACATATCTCATCTTATTAATATTGATTTTCCTTCCCTTTTCCCGTCTTGAGTCGGATCCTTCCCGCAAAAATTTCTTGAGCAAACTTGATGGTTGCCAGTTTTGATTTTATTGCTGAGAACAGGACTTGTAGAGTGCCGTCGGTACTCGGTCTTTTCGAGAGTGAGGCATCGTGCGAGTCGAAAAAAATGTCGATCACTGGCTTGGTCCAGACGAAAAGGATGAAGAAATCACGCCCATCTTGCCCCGGGAGAACGCCATCCATCTTCATGCCAGATCGCAGAGCAAGTTTTACGGTGAGTGGGGGTACTTTGATGCTCGTCTCGAGGACGGTCACGTCGTTGTAGGATTCTTCCAGGCATCGGAACTGCTTTCCCAAAGTCCTGAAGCTGAACTACATATATACAATACAGGCCCGACGGAGAAAAGCTCTCGGTTGTCAAAAAGTCTCCTCATCAGAACTGAAAGCGTCCAAAAAGCAATGCGACGTCTGGTTGGAGCAGAACCATTGTTACGCTGAGTATCCTCAAGGCTCTTCATTACCATATCACTATTTGTTCATAGAGGAAGAGGGACTCAAGGCTGATCTGGTTTTCAAGAGTGAAGTTCCGGGATGGAAGCCTGGCAAAGGACTAACAGAATACGGAAAAAGGGGTATTTCAGCTGGGTTGTTCCCGCTCCGAGGGTGAAGGTCAGTGGAAAGATTTGCTATGGCGGAATTGAGGTAAACGCAAAAGGGATTGGATGCCACGACCACAATGTGGTTAGCGCAGATATGAGACGGATACTATCCCAAGGTACTGGGGGCGCATCTTCGCGGGCGATATTACCCTTCTTCACGCTTATGTGGTCACGAGCAAGAAGTTCGGAAATCATGTTTCAAAGCCAATGATGCTCGCTATACGCGATAAAGTTGTTTAAAGTTCAGGGGAGATGAAGCTTAAAGAAGAAGAGATGTTATTCGACAGAAGAGCAAACAGGACCTATCCGTCATGGCTTGAAATTGAGATACCCCTTTATGTGTTTTTGAGGCTTGATGTAAAGCGAATCGTTGATGCCAGTGACTTTCTGGCGGAAATGAATCCGGTCATAATGAACCCCGCGGTCCGATGGGTAATAAGCCGCTTTGCGCGTCCGGGGTGGTTCAGGTTCAAATCCGAATTCACACTCAGGGTTTTTCATGAGGCTAAAACTCGTGAAGAGAAAGGAACCACGCTTCATGAAATGGTCGCCTTCAGGTAAGGGTTAAAAATCTGGGATGTCTCAGGTTCGCTCATCTGAATATATTGATGCCTTATTTTCCCTGATATTGTTACGAAACGGTGCTTTTTGCCTGAACTATCTCAATCAAGAATCTGATCAGCGAAAATCAATTCCCGCTTAGATTCCCTTCTCAAACCTGAAGCTCCTCCGCGACAGGTGTTTACGCAGAGCCCGCACCCGTAGCATATCTCAGTATCAACGGCAGATTTACCCCCGCTCTCAAAACGCGCTCCAAATGGACATCTCTTGAAGCAGATACCGCAATCCTTCACACCGACACACTTTTCCTCATTAACAAAGGCAATGTTTCTTCCCTTTCTGAAAGAGATATACCCCCTTGCCCGCTGAGCCTGAAGGGGAATGCAGACTTCGGGCGCGCAATTACAGAGAACAAATGTAGAATTTTCAGGGGAAGTCCAGCCGTACAACTGGTGGAAATACCCGTAATCTTCAAATTCTTTAACAAGTTTTAGCGCTTTTTCTCTATCAATCTTTTCATACAACCCCGGATAGTTCTCAATGTACTCTTCAGCCCATCGGCCAAAGACCATGTCTGTGTTGTTAGGCATTTCATCCGATAGCTGATTTCTTGCCCGCCTGCATGGACACGTGCCAATCGCTATCGTGTAGCCGCGACGGGAAATCTCCTCGATCAACCTGCATGACTCCTCAAGGGTCAATATCTCACCATTAATGTTCTTTATCACCAGCCTGCTTACCCGATCCACAATTCTCTTTGTGATTTTGAATCTGTGAATCCAGTCGCGCATCGCAAGATAATTGATAGCGCGCATAAAAAGGTGTTCATAGCGCGAAAATAAGTGCAGCACCAGGTGGGGTACTCGCTGGTTTAACAGTTCTTCGCCATGTCCCACGTGCAGTAACAAAGCCTCGAAAACAACAAGATTACCGATGATTTTTTTGAATTTCACTTCCCGTGACCTCCCTTTTTTAGCGGCGAAACTCCAGATGGTGGTGATTCGCCAGTTTTTGGGGCAATACAGGTACGTTCCCGATTATTATATAAACTCTTTCTGATTGAACCTACACGGACCCGCTCGTTTTAACGTCCATCACTATAATTTTTTCGCATTTGAATTCTTACCGTTTTGATGTTCGTCAAAGACATCAGTTTTCGCTTTCGAGATGGAAATAATTGAAAATCTTTCATACCCATGAGGAAATCAAAACTCAAAAACCGTCATCCGGTGCCAGGCACCGTTTTAGGCACCGTTTTACGGAAATCTGGCGAATTGGTGTGCTCTGCGAGTGAAAGTTGTTCGTGGTTTTTCACCGGCAAATGCAGATATAATGCTGGTTTGCGACTTTCACCAGAGGCGACACCCCAAAGAAACCGTAATCCGGTGCCAGGCACCGGATTAAGGCACAGGATTACGGTCAAAATGAGATATCGTTATCCGAGAGCCTGAACCGCCTGTTCAAGTTCTTTGACATCACGACGTATTTGTATTCCGGACGCTTCTGATCCGGACTAACTTTTTCGATTTCCACTATTTCTCCAGCGAAGAATGCCTTTTCTCCTCCGATGGTTATATCTCTTTTTATTGTTGCCCTGCGCATGCTGGTGGCAGCGGAATCAGCTTTTCCCAGTGGCGACCCGCAAAAGCCGCACCAATTTGCGCCCCGCAGGACACTCATTCCACAGCTCGGGCACACTTCAGGCTCTGTCAGGGGAGCCTCGACCCTGCCAGCCAGACCCTTCAGGATTAATCCGCAATTGGGGCAGATTTGAGCATCAGGGTTCACCTGGAAGCCGCACTGTGGGCAGGTGGAAGCTCTACTTTGCCACTGAGTAGAAGGCGGAGGTGGCTGGACCGCTCCCGGTGGTTGATACGGTGGAGCGTAACGTTGCTTGATCTCTTTTTTTGGAACGATAGCAGCAATTATGAGACCGAATATACCTAATAAAAATCCGAGCAAGAAATAAGCGAGGGGATCACGGTTCTTGGATTTCGCAATCGATGAGCACAATAACCCAAATAAAACCGCCATCAGGATAACAACCACGAAATATACCCCGTCACTCATCTGACATCACCCCTTTGACGTTTCGTTTAAAAAATCGATATCGTTTTAGCCCCAGCCACAGCTTATAAGCCTCTCTTTTTCCAGTCAGGAAAACAATTAACACTGAAGATAAGAATTAACGACTCTTACAAGATCGCTCTGGCCTAAAATTTTCTCCCGGAACTTACAGCAATGAACCACCATTTTACTGCTATTTTAGGCGTTAGCTGAGACAATTCACCAGACAATTTCCGTTGGGCACGGGGACTTTCTCGACCCTGAAGCGCATGTTTTTCATTTGAACAGAACTAATTTGGAAATAACGAGTAAATTACAACACGAGAGCATACCACCTCAGCGACACTTTCCATAATAACACGTATGTCATGCAACGCAGAAACCAAGCGGCCATCAGGTGGAACTGCTTTCCATAATGGCAGGTATGTCATAAATGCTTCGGCGAGGGGAAAATACACCTGTTATTTTTTCAGGGTATCAACGGTATGTCGAAAACCATATTTCTGGTATCATTCGTTGCTTGAAAACAGACGGTTAAGTTCTTTATCGAGAACTCTAACTGCGATTCCCCAGGACGGTCCTCCGCCCATAAGGATTCCCGCACTTGCCGCCTCCGCAATTTCTTCGGCGGTAGCGCCGCGTTTTGCGGCTTCTTCCGCATGATATCTCAGGCAGTGTTCGCATCTTATAGCCACCGCTATTCCAACGCATACAAGTTCTTTTGTTTTTGCGCTGAGAGCTCCGTCGGTTATCACGGCGTCGTGCAGGGCTTTCATCCCGTCCGAGAGTCTCGGAACTTTTCGAGTGATTGATATTCTCTCCTCTGATTCCTCAGCCATTCAGGTGTCCTCCCTTCTCAATTTGCGTAAAGTTATTCTCGATCAGGGTTCTTGAAATCATTCACATTTTCTAAAGAGAGTGCATTCAAGTGGATGATAGATGTCAATGTTTAGCGAAATTACCCTGCTTCAG
>JACVIW010000163.1 GCA_015711695.1 Candidatus Geohydrothermomicrobium daggyaiense | reverse complement strand
CTCGCAAGGTTACCCCACCTCGCCCCGGAATCTGTTGTTTTGAGCAGAGCATTTAAGTCAGGCCTTCCCGGAGTTGAGTGACCGGCACACCAGACCGCATAAGACCAGTAAGCGGAAACTCTTATGAGATTCTTGTCCGTGCCGGCGTTCAGTCTGGTCCATGTTGTACCGCTATTGCTTGTGTTGAGAATAACGCCGTTTGAACCAACCGCCCATAAGCAGTCAGGATGCGTTCTTACTATGTCCTCCAGGCGAGACGTCACACCAGAATTCTGGGAAGTCCAGCTTGCTCCACCATTTGTTGTCTTAAGAATAAGACCGCCATCCCCTATTACCCATGCCGTATTGGTGCCCTGGGCTGCAACCCCATAAAGGTTCACGCTTGTCGGCACATTTACTGAATGCCATGTTACGCCTCCATCATTCGTTTTCAGGACCGTGCCAGATTCGCCAACAGCCCATGCGTCATTCGGTGTTTCTGCCCACACTCCAAAAAGGTTTCTCGCCGTGCCCGAATTCTGGATTATCCATTCCTCGCCGCCATTTGTCGTGTGTACTATTCTGCCTTCCGCACCGACAGCCCACAGGTTTTGTCCATCAGCAGCACTTATTTTGTGAAGCATATGCGCTACAAAGCTATCGTAAACCTCCCAGGTCCTTCCATCTGTGGTTCTGAGTATAAAAGCAAGGGGAACCGGCTGAACCCAGAAATAACCTACTGCCCAGGCGCGCGTGGAACTGACAGAATCCATGTCTGTAATATACGCATTCGACCCGAGCACGCACTGGGTGAACCAGGAAGAACCTCCATTGTTCGTTTTAAGAACCGTGCCTCCTCCACCCCCAATCCATGCAGTTTCAACGTCAACAGCGGTTACTGCCCGTATGATGTTTCCCATTGGAACGGGATTTTTCCAGGTCCATACCGGTACACTGAGCGGGGCAGCTCCTGCCCTGGCAAAAGGCGATCCAGAGAAGAGAATAAAAGTAAAAAAGCAAATGAGTGCGATAAACCTTGATGCCCTTCTCAAAATCTTCATGGCACACCCCCCGAAAATTCATGCCGCAAAGGCGGGCTCCAAACTTAATTATCGAGCATACCCTCTAATTGAACGGAATTTCAAAAATACTCGCCTTCGCCATCGTGTATGCGTTAAATATAAGCAATTTTACGAATCCGTGCAATTCAGGCGTCAGAGAAGAAGGCCATCAACACGAAGTGCTATCTCGAATTCAGCGAGTTCTAAAAGATAAGTTTTCAGAAACGAATTTTATTCTCATATCAAACAATGTAATCAGAAAACGATGCGCGGTCATTTAAACTGGATACATTATGGATGAAAAAATTCACTACATTTTCTTAACCCCGTTTAAATGTTAATTCCACTTTTAAGCAAGGGAATAATTAAAGGGAACGCAACAGATATGCCATCCCGATGCCGAGATACGTTCCAATAACCCATCCGATTATGCCAGTCACCACGCCTGTGACCACAATATCCTTGTTCTTGAGCGCCGCTGCGACCATTGGGACAAAGGGGGGTGACATCACACCGGCCACTGAAGCGATGATCACTGTATCAGCGTCAATCCTGAAAATAGCAGCAAGCGCCGCGTGTAGCACGAGTGCGACAAATACTGCCCAGGCGACAAACCCTACCATCGCCGGGGCGGTGGTGAACAACTTTTTCAGATCAGACATTGAACTCACAACAACACAGAAAATCAAGATGAAATACTGTCCGGCTTGAAATGTCATGGGAATCCTTCTCACCGCAGGAATGAACGATGCGAGTATCGCAAGCGTGCATACGGCAAGGACGGCAACAACCATTGCATAATCCTCGGGGAATACAAAAGTTAAACCAAGACCAACAGCGACTATAAAAACAGCGAGACCCAGAGCGCCCAGAAGAGGTAATATTACCTCGCGCGAAAAAATACCCGAAAAAGACTCGTAATCACCAGCCTCGAAATCCATCCCGCTATCAGTGCATACTCCCGCACTCTTATTAGCCCTGAAAGGTGGAAGAAACTTCAGCAGAATTCTCTGCATGATAGTAACCATTAGCAACAGGTAAAGAGCACCAACGGCAACATCTGAAATCTGAGTGGAAGCAAGCACCGTTTTATCGATGCGAAGCGCCGTGCCAATTGCCGCGAGGTTAGGGGTTCCACCCGTATAGCACCCTATAAGCATTCCAGAGACTTTCCACGTCTCCCCGCCTATCATGCTTTTGAAAATCATGTATCCACTTGCGGCTGAAATAAGAACGGCTATGGTGCCCAGAAAAAACGAAAGGAGAGCCTTTCCTGCGACGCGGGTCCATCTTCTTATATCAAGCGAGAAGAATATGAGCGAAAGGGCAAATGCCACGGACAGTATAAAAAACAAATCCTGGGTGTTCTTGAACCCGGGCGGGATAATGTCAACGTGACCGCCGGTGATGAATTTCAGATTTCCAAGAAGAAGACCAGCAATATAGCACAGGACAACGCCACCAATTCTGCTCATGGTCCTGTACTTCTGGCACAGATAGATTGCCAGTACCGGGAATAGTACATAGAAGGCTATCCAGAAAACAGCCATTTGCCACCCCGCAATTCTTCCTGCTCTATATATTCATGAGCAATTCTATCAATTACCGTGCATATTCGTGTCTCAATGGAATCTAGTTTAAAAACTTCAAGGGGCAAGGAAAGGTCAGCGAGAAAAAGTGCAACGGGGAAAACAAATTTTCTTTTCCGGCAGGTAAAACTTCCACGAAACTCTAACGGCAGGGAAAATGAAAGATTGATAAAGAATACCGCGAATCAAATACCCATGAGCAAAATACCGCACGCTATAGGTTTTTTTTGACGAGATGCCGCCTTATCCAGAACAAAGTGAAAAGCATCAGAAAAACGGGCAGGGCTATCAAAGACATCCCTGCCCTCAAAAGGCTTTCAAACTGGTTAACAAGACCCGAGGCGAATATAAGCGCGGCGCTCGAGGCCGCCCCTGCAGCAAGCATGCAGGTGAAAACAAACGGAGATAATTCTTCGGGGAAGCGAGCGACATATGCGATTAAAAGAGGGTAAACGCCTGAGTAGAAGAAACCGGTGAGTGCGTAGAAAAGAATCGAAAGCGCAAGCAATCTCACGTTAGGCGCAATGATTAGTGAAAATCCCGCCCCCGCGGTGAGAAAAAAAAGAAGCCTGTAAGGGTCAATTCTCTTTGTAAGAAAGGCGCATATCCAGCGCCCGAGAGTGATACCCGCCCATATAAGGGTAAGAACCCATTGCGCAGCTGAAAGCCCGTGCACTTTATCCATGAAACTCACGATCCACATCGACACGGTGCTTTCAGCGGCAATATAGAGCAAGACCGCGACGAGAAGACCGGCAAAAAGCGGTTTTTCATACGAAAACGCTTTCTTTAATGTCTCCCTTTCAGGCGGAAGCACACCGGAAACAATACCGAGTTCTGAACGTATGACGGGAAGCGAAAGCGGAAGTATTAACAGAGCCGGAAAAGCGAAAGCCCACCTCCAGGAAAGCGACCTCATTATAAAACCCGATATGAGCGGACCTGTGACTACCCCGAGTGAAAAGAAACTGTAAAGGATATTCTGGTCACGGTGGCTCGTCAACCTTCTTACCCTTGTGACATAAACCCCAGGAAACGTTATCAGTATTCCGTTCGAAAAACCGCATGGCAGATAAAGCAAAAGTAGCAGCCAGTAAACGGGGGAAAGAGCGCACAATGCCAGGGACACCACGAGGATAAAAATATTTGCAACCATTATCCGGCGAGCCGATTGCGTCTGCATGAACCGGGTGATAAGAATCATGCCCACCAGTCCACCGATAAAATAGGAGACCTGAAGGAGGCTCCCCATGCCGGAACCGATTTTGAAATTCTTCATCAGTTCGTCAACGGTGGAGGGGGCAAGAAGAAGCACTATCCCGGGAACGATCATGAGCGGATAGAAGGGCGAGACTTTCTTATCACTTTCGCTTACGTGGTAACCGCAAGCCGCGTCCCTGATTTCTGTTCGCATCTTCTTCCTTTAAAACCCTTCTCCTCACATTTTCAGTAGGAGCGGGCTTTTTTCTTGATCCGCTCCCGGCCCTCTCTGTATCCTTTCAAAAGCTCAACCGCAGCCTGAGCCGCGGTCATCCGGGGATTATACCCGAGAAGTCTTTTCGCCTTTTCGATTGAAAAGGAGTAGTCACCTTTAAGGTAAAGGAGTTGTTCCGCGGGCATCTTGATAGCCCGTAAAGCGACTGCGAGGTTGATAAATGGCCATGCGATTTCCGGCGGAACAATAATAATCTTGTGAGGATTATTTGCTTCTTTAGCGAGTGCCTGTATTATATCAAGAGCGGATGAAGGTTCCGAGCAGGATATGTTGAAAACCTTACCCACCGCCTCTGCCCTTTCCCCACAGAGGATATACCCCTGAACGACATCCTCAACCCAGGCGAAATCCCCCCTGTACTGCTTGCCCCCTATCCATGCGAGCGGCCTTCCAGCAAGAATCCAATCGAGTGCCCTGAAGAGATCAATCCTTGCGTAATATCCCCTTCCGCATATGGTCGGCATTCTCACCATCGTTACGGGCAGGTTATATTGATAGTGGTAGTGCCAGCTCAGCTCTTCACACTCTTTCTTGTGTCTCCCGTACCACCCAAATGGTCTGTCTGTCGGAGCCGTTTCGGGCGCCCTGAAAGGCGGGAACGGGGAATATACCTCTATCGTGGAAGTAAACACGAAACGACTGACCCCTTCTTCTACAGCAACCTTGAGGAAGTTCTCTGTTCCGCCGAAGTTCACCTTCCATTTCTCACTCTCATCCCTTTTTCTGAGCGACTGCACAAAAGCAAGATGGTAGACCACATCAACACCTTTAACCGCTTTTCTCACCGCCTCATAATTCCTCATGTCCCCCTGACGAAGTGCGCACCGCTGGGGAGATAATGAGTTTCCTCGATGTCGAAGATTCGCACCTCCTTTCCTCGATCTATAAGTCTGGATGCCAGGTGCGAGCCCACAAATCCGCTTCCGCCCGTTACAAGATCTATTCCCGCTCCTTTCATGAAACAAAAAGATATCTCGTTTAAGCAGTCTTGTTAGCGTTTGAAACTTCAATCAAGGCAAGGTTCACCGCGAGTTCCAGGAAGTATGCAAAATCTTGCCTTGAGCCTGATTGAGAAAGAGGCAACAAATTCGCCGGATTCCGCAAAATGCAATTTTCCCTCCTAAGAAAAGAAGGATGAATACCTCGTTGATTTTAACAGAACCAAAAGTCTGCTTTTAATTCCTCAAATCTCAACCACAGTCTCGCCAGGATATGAATTCTCAAAAACCGTAATTTGGTGCCTGGCACAAATTACGGTTCGTACATTTTTACGGTCAACTGTTCGGGAGCTTGAACCCAGAGCTGGTTTATTTCAGAATGAAAAAACGCTGTTATATGCCGGCAGATAATCCGGACTTTCCGCTCGCATAAAAGGAACTGCGTCAGGGTGTCTCTCACGAGACGAGATGAAAAATGTCATCTGAAGGGATAGCAAATGAACAGAACGGGGGCTGAATGAGACTTCTTCTTGTTCGACACGGTCAAACTGCCTGGCATGCTTCTTCCAGGCATGTCGGCAAAATGGACATTCCGCTTGACGAGACTGGAAAAAAGCAGGCCGAACTCAATCTCGACAGCCAGAAGGACACCAGCACTCAAACGGATATCACCAGTATTATATTATATACTGAGCTCAATAGTATAATCCTCGTTATGATGTGAT
>JACVIW010000162.1 GCA_015711695.1 Candidatus Geohydrothermomicrobium daggyaiense | reverse complement strand
CTTCCACGATCGCAGGCGATACTATGAAGGAAACTCCTTCCTTTACTATCATCTCGGCCGAGTGTCTATCAAGCACGGTTCCAGCGCCAAGGATTATTTCACCCATTGATGAAAGTCTCCTTACAAGGTCTATAGCGCCTGGAACCCTCATGGTGATTTCAAAGACACGGATACCCAGGTCTGTTAACACTTTTATTGACTCAACAAGCAGATCGTGGTCAAGTTGAGCGTGTACTATCGCTATAAGTTTTTCTTCCCCGATTATTTCGATTGTCTTCTCGGGCGTCGGTTTCATAGCTTTCCGTATTTCCTGTAAACATCGAGAAGTGAGCTACCGTTCTTTATCTCCTCACGAGATTGCCTTTCTGCCGAGACAACTTCTTCGGCTTTTTCAACGACCTTGCCGAGGTCTACTTCGGCGACAGGTATGACAACTACACCGTCAACGTCAGCGAATATAATGTCGCCTGGATTTACCCTTACCCCGCCGCAGAATATGGGCGAGTTGATGCCCACCAGGTCAACCCTTCCAATCGAATCGGCGGGTATATTTCCTCTCGCCCAGACGGGGAAACCAATTTCAAGCACCCTTCCGATATCCCTTATGGGTCCATCCACCACAGCTCCCTTAACGCCCGCGTAATATTTGGATGTTGTCGCCATAAGTTCACCGAATGCTCCAGCCCCCCAGAACCCATTGGTGTTAACAGCTATTACCTGCCCTCTTTTCATGTTGTCGAATATCGCCGTCAGGGCTTGCGCGACGAATTCAGGAGAATAATCTGAAAGCCTCTTGCTTTTCTTTGTTTTTGCTTCATCCAGAGTGAATGCTGGACCTGCGATAACGGCACTCGGGATAATCGGGGTAAAACCTGATTCCATTGTTTGGTTCATAAACCCCATATCATCGAGTGTGTCAGCAACCGCGGGTGTGTAAAGCTTTTCGAGCCTTTCGCAGTATGAGATTATTTCTCCCCAGGAATATTCAGCACCCATTTTTACCTCCTGAATACTTTCGGAGAATAGAATATAACACTTCACAACCGATGAATTAAAGGGAAACAGCTTATACATGATGATTCCAGGTTACCTTTAAGAAGTGCTCAGACGGGCTTTTGAAGTCTTAGAATAATTACATAAAGGGCAATTTTTCAGCCTTGGGTTTCTAAGAAAGACATCGAGGAAAAATGAGATGCGCTGCGCGGTATGCAAGAGGGAATCCGGAATTATTTACTCAACGCCTGATGTTTGCAGGTCATGTATCATAGAGAGAAGCGACCTGTCGTTACAGATAATTAATAAGGTGAGGAAAACTGCGAGAGCGAGGTACGGACTTCCACACGAACCACCTCGCTCCGAAAACGGAAAACAGTGTCGCTTATGCGGTAATTTTTGCAGGATCGCGGAAGGGGAAAGAGGATTTTGCGGACTCAGAACTAACGTTAAGGGCAGAATAAAAAATATCGCCGGCACCGCAAGCGCGGGTATCGTTATCGCGTATCACGACCCCCTGCCAACTAACTGCGTCGCATCATGGGTTTGTCCGGGGTCGAGCGATACGGGTTTTCCCGAGTTCTCCTATGCGCCATCTGCGGAGATAGGCTACAGGAATCTCGCGGTTTTCCTCGGTGCCTGTACTTTTGATTGTCTCTTTTGCCAGAATCACACTTTCAGGGAAAACACCGCAAGTGTTTATCCAGTGCGATCGCCGGAATATCTTGCCAGCTTGGTAAGTCATAAGGATTCATGTGTTTGTTTCTTTGGTGGAGATCCCTCCGCACAGCTACCGTACGCTCTTGTATCGGCAAGAAGAATGCTCAATGCCTCAAGGGGAAGAATTTTTCGTGTCTGCTGGGAAACCAACGGTTCGATGAGCTCGAGGCTTCTCAGGAAGGTATGCGAACTTTCCCTTTTTTCAGGAGGTTGTGTAAAGTTTGACCTGAAAGCATATGACGATAACCTCCACAAAGCGCTGACAGGAGTAAGCAACAAACAGACCCTTGAGAATTTCAAACTCGCGTATCACTTGATGAAAGGACGTCCAGAGCCGCCACCCCTGATAGCTTCGACCCTGATTGTACCTGGTTATGTTGAGTATGATGAGGTTTACGCGATCGCCCACTTTATTGCTTCTATTGACAGAAAAATTCCATACAGTCTGCTCGCGTTCCACCCGCATTATTTAATGAATGACCCTGTATCAACAAGCAGGACATCCGCCATTTCCTGTCTTGATGCCGCCCACGATGCTGGTCTTGAAAGAGTGAACATCGGGAATGTTCACCTTCTTTCTTGATTGGTTCACAAGCTTGCTTCTACCAGGTTGTTGTAAGGCTTTTATGTATAACGACCTGTTTCCTGCTCTTCTCCAATTCAGTTGATTTCATCCTTTAAAAAATTGATCTTTTGATTCATTTTGTTTCCTGGCTTAAGCATTTTATTAGCCGAGATGCTTGAGTATATGCTTCTTCCTATGAAACTTTAATGCAATCCGTAGGCTGTTATTTTTCCTGGTTCTCGAATGATTTTCCTTGATCTTTTAAAGAGTAAGCCTCTGTAGCGTACTCCCAGCAATGCATCTGGAAATCGGAGAAATTGTTTGAAAACGTGTAGACGATAAGTCAATTCTTTCACGATTTGCCTAAACGAAAGCGAAAAAAGATATTCTCGTTGAGCCCGGACTTTGCGTTTTTGACCGATAAAACCCAACTTTTGAAATGATATGTGTTAAATGCGCGGGGTAGAATGAAACCCTGGATTAAAGATAGTGGTATACAACTTAAGCTTTAAGGGGGATGGTATTTTCTGTTAACAGATCCCACTGTTCAGTGGCTTTAATTAATCTTTTCCGTTAGTGGTGTTTCTACACGGTGTGTGCCATGTATTAACTTTCCGAGAGGAGGTGTGAAGTTTGAGGGAGAAAAGTCTCACTGTGATTGCGATTGGAGCGCACCCGGACGACATCGAGTTCATGATGGCTGGCACGCTCCTGTTATTCGCCAAACGGGGAGCGGACATTCATATGTGGAATATAGCAAATGGTTGCCTGGGAACTGATAGTCTTTCGAAGGATGAAATTGTCTCATTAAGGCGGAAAGAGGCTATCATGTCCGCTTCAGAAGCGGGTGCGAAACTTCATGATCCGATCTGTGAGGATATGTCAATAACATACGATCTAGAGTTGCTAAAAAGGGTTGCCTCCGTGATCAGGAGAGTGAAGCCTGATGTTCTGCTTATACCCTCGTTGCATGATTACATGGAGGACCATATCAATACCGCGAGACTTGTTGTTTCTGCAGCGTTTGCCAGAGGGATGCCCAATTTCAAGACGGAACCTCCTGTGGAACCGTTCAATAAATGGGTATATCTATATCACGCTATGCCTTACGGGCTTACTGACTCACTGCGAAGACCTATTAAGCCGACAATATTCGTCAATATAGAAGGAGTTTATGAGAAAAAAGTCTCGATGCTATCCAAACACAAAAGCCAGAGTGAGTGGCTTGAGAAAAGTCAGGGAAAGGGCGCATATATAGCATTTCTTGAGGAAATGTGCAGGGAAATGGGCAGGAAGTCAGGGCGTTTTTCTCTCGCGGAAGGTTGGACGATGCACTCCCATCTGGGTTTTTCTGCTAGCGAGAAGAACGTTATGAAGGAGGTATTAGGCGAACTCTGTCTTGTGAGCGAATTTTATTAGTGACCAGCGTGCACCGGGCTCAGTATGAACACGCATGGAGCGGTTAGTGCTTCAAGATGAATAATGGTGATAAAACTAAAATTCTTAACCTGTGGGTTCCGTGTATTAATGGGGGTAAATGATATGACTTTGCTGTTCGCTTACCCGGGGAAATAGGTCAATGAGACCGTTAAATAAAATCTCCCGGACCGGTAGGATTATACAACCCTCCAGGATGATACTCCCGGAGAATCCGATTCGCTCTAACCCGAAGATTTAGTAGGGCTCTCAGGGGAAGGTTTCAGCTTTGCAATATCTGAAACGCTTGAATAATTCTACTTTGCCGAAGCGCTTGAATGTAGCCAAGCATGGAAACAAGCAACCTCGCAATCACCGGCAGGAATTTTCGGATTTACGAGTCCCGCCGAGCACCTTCTGAGTGTGGTCATGCTCGTTAACACGCTCGAAATTGATTTAAGGCATGCCCGTTTCTGGGAAATGGAAGAATGGGCTGAAAATGGCGTTCTGTCAGCGTTGACCATCCTTTTCATTTAGAAGAGCAAATCTTGAATTGTGCATCCAGAGGATAACATTTGGTTTGGCTTTACACGAACAAACATGCATTTTCCAGTTGGATGCTTAACATAGTACATAAGAAGTTATAAAGGTCACGCTGCATAATACTTCAGGATAGCAGTAAGAAGCCAGGCACTGGCTTTCAACGATTCTCAAAGAGGAGAAGGCAAGCATGAGGATGAACCATCACCTGTTTAGAATTACTTAACACTTGGGACAAGGGTTGTGGAAATTCATTCTCTTACCGTAATGTTAAACTCGCGCGCCTCCTGCGCAGGGAACGCCGCAATTGTTCTTTGGATGGCAGTGACTTTCTGGCCGGTGGAAACATTCAAAACCGAAAGGGTCTCGATCTGGCATGCTGGAGCGCGTGACAGTTTTTCCGAGTATGAGACTCTCGAAGCTGATGAGTTCCGGAGAGATAATTGATACTTCAGCGCCTATTTCACTTTTAGGGCTTCAACCTGAGGTCAGGTTCAAATTCTATTAGAACGCTCTTGCATCTGCGTCTGCAGGGGTACATGAATTTCTTATAGAAGCTTAGCGCAAGAAACTGATACAGGATTTTAAGACCAGCTTATTTTCTCTATACCCTCTATGTTGTATATTTCCCGAGAAATATCTTCCAAACTGGCTCTCGCAGGAATTCTCGTGATAAACGCCATTTCCATTTTCCTCCCCGCATCCGACCGACCGTAGCGAAGAATCTCGGGAAAACAGCGGCGACAGGCAAGCAGTTTCTTCACGCTCTCAAGCGTCTCTGGTTTATATTCGCCGGAGATCGAAAGGATTAATTTGTGCCTTTTCATTTTTGGTGCTGCGAAATCAACGACCCAGTTTATAAACTCGAGAACAAAGAGGTCCAGTGCGGTGATAATCAGGCCGACAAGAAAGAAACCCGCTCCAGCGAGCATCCCGATCGCGGCGCAACTCCATAGGCTTGCGGCTGTCGTTAAGCCTGTTACATATCCGCCTTCGCTTTTGAGAATCGCACCGCCGCCTATAAAACCGATGCCGGTGACTACCCCCGCGGCGACCCTGTCAGTTTCTTTCAGACCAGGAAACCCGAACACTGAGATAGCTGTGAAAATGCACGCTCCGGCGGTCACAAGGATATGGGTTCTTATTCCGGCGGGGCGTCCTGTTAGCTCTCTTTCCAGTCCAACAAGACCCCCTAACGCTGCTGCAACAACTACTCTCAGGACTATTTCAATTGTGTCATTCATTGTATAATCCCCCAGGTCGACATGATCCCGTTATCCGCGAACGCTAGTCTCGTTTACCGGAATGTTATCTTGAGTTTTTTCACAAGTCCGTTTGAGAATCTCTAATAATTCTTTTGAGATCGCATTAACAAATCCTTTTTGTTTTG
This sequence comes from Candidatus Geohydrothermomicrobium daggyaiense, assembly GCA_015711695.1. GTDB lineage: Bacteria > Actinomycetota > Geothermincolia > Fen-727 > JACVIW01 > Geohydrothermomicrobium > Geohydrothermomicrobium daggyaiense. The sequence continues at coordinate 177 of JACVIW010000162.1, read as the reverse complement.
TATACCCCTGTTCAAAAAAGACCATAAATGAGCATTTTGAAGCCGTATGTCATTTCGCTACTTTTGATTCACAAAGGGAAAAAAGCGATATTCTGTCAGATAGCGTAATTTCAACGCCAATCAATCATCAGATTAGCGCTTGATTTTTTTTCTGGTTTAACTGTACATTCTTCTTGT
>JACVIW010000161.1 GCA_015711695.1 Candidatus Geohydrothermomicrobium daggyaiense | reverse complement strand
GCATAACAGTGAAAGTAGAAGCGAAACAACGGAGATAACTCTGGAGTCGAGGACGGATGTCAGGGATAAAGAAGTCGAAGATGCTAGCGAGACACGGATGCGTCCGGCTGAGGTAGAAGAAGAACAAGAAGAGAAAACCGGAGCATTGGATAGAAATCCTCCCGATGCGAAAGAGTCACCTGCCATTGGTGAAGAGGACCACAAACAAAAAGCCGAAAAGGCGAGAGAGTGTGAAGTGGCAGATCAGAGCTCTCGAGAAGAATCAAAAACTGATAAGGACGGAGAAATACTCACAGCTACCAGTCTGATAGATGAAATTCTTGGTGTTGAAGGAGAAGATAATCCTTACGTTGAGATTCTTAAAAATGAAAAGGAAGAAAAAGAGTCCGGCAAACGCGGAAGAATTTTCCGGCGGGAGAAAAAGGAACGAGAATTGTTCTGGGAGTAACCCGGCACTATCTTCGCCTGGCTGCGAATTGAAGGAATCCAAAAAGCGTCAGTCATTTTCAGCAGAACTCGGTAAATCTCGAAGACTAATCGATGTAAAAATATTTCCAGGCTCAGGTAAAACGGAAATTATCACCCTGGATGATGCCTCGCTCAAAGTTCGTGTAACGAATCAGCCTGAAAGGGGCAAAGCGAACAGGGAGTTGATTTCCGTTCTTGCGAATTATCTTGGTGTACCCAAAAGTTCTCTTAAGATTGTCAGGGGATTAACAAAACACCAAAAGGTTGTCGAAGTTGACATTTAATGTTAGTCGCTTTTATTTTGCTTGAATTGCTTATTTTCTGGTTGTATAATCGGCTTTGATGAAAGAATTTCCCGTGCAAAAAATCAGAATATTCATTGGAATTTCTCTCAGCGACGAAGCGAGAAGATATGCGACCTCTGTGATTGATAAACTCTCCGTTTTTTTAAAGGATGTTCGTTGGGTTCGTCCTGATAATCTTCACATAACCATTAAATTCATAGGATGGTGTGACCAATCGTTTGTTCCCGATATAGTAAGGGTAATGGAGAAATGTTCAACTTTTTTGCCGGCAAAAATATCCGTAGGAGGAGTGGGGGGATTCCCGTCACAGGATCGTGCTAAAGTAATATGGGTAGGAACAAAAGATCCGGAAGGCAAAATTGAAAACATGTTCCGGCTGGTTGATAGCGAACTTGCAAGAATGGGTATTAAAAGAGAGATGAGGAGATTTCATCCACATATAACTATTGGTCGCGCCACGGCGAAAGCGGTTAACATTCCTGAACTGGATATAGATAAAGGCAAACTGCCTGTTGAATTTGATGTCAAAGACATAGTTCTCTTTCGAAGTGAATTGAAGAGCACAGGCGCGGAGTATTCCATACTGCATAGAATTAAGTGATCGAAGAATGGTCGTAAGAGACGCAATTCGTCATGAAAAAGAGTTCCCAGGACAGTTGAATGAAAGGGTGACTTAGATTGGACAAGGAAAAATCTCTCGAAATGGCGCTTATGCAAATAGAAAGACAGTTCGGACGAGGCTCAATAATGCGATTGGGCGCTGAAGCCGATCGAATGTCTGTTGAGGTTATACCAACAGGTTCGATTTCACTCGACATCGCTCTCGGGGTTGGCGGTCTTCCAAGGGGTAGAGTTGTTGAAATTTTCGGTCCAGAATCAAGCGGTAAAACCACCGTTGCTCTTCATGTAATAGCGGAAGCTCAAAAACTGGGTGGCACATGCGCTTTCATTGACGCTGAGAATGCCATGGATCCTCAATATGCGAGCGCACTCGGCGTCAACATCGACGAATTGCTCATAAGCCAACCCGATACGGGTGAACAGGCGCTTGAGATAACGGAGGTTCTCGTCCGAAGTGCAGCGATCGACGTCATTGTGATCGATTCTGTTGCTGCTCTTGTTCCTCGGGCGGAAATAGAGGGAGAGATAGGTGATTCTCACGTGGGACTTCAGGCAAGATTGATGTCCCAGGCTCTCAGAAAGCTCTCCACAGCGATCAACAGGTCTCGAACTGTGACTATTTTCATAAATCAACTCAGAGAAAAAATCGGTGTTATGTTTGGAAGTCCTGAAGTTACACCTGGAGGAAGGGCGCTGAAGTTTTATTCTTCAATAAGAATTGATTTGAGAAAACTTGATTCAATCAAGAAAGGCACAGATATAGTAGGTAACCGCGTTCGTGCACGCGTGGTGAAGAATAAAGTCGCGCCACCATTTAAAAACGCTGAATTTGACATCATGTACGGTACGGGAATTTCAAAGGAAGGCGATATTCTTGACCTTGGTGTTGACTTTGGAATCATAAGGAAGAGTGGTGCATGGTATATGTATGAGGAACAACAACTTGGCCAGGGAAGAGAAAATGCTAAGAATTTTCTTGCGGAGCATCAGGAGATATCTAACAAGATAGAGATGATGATTCGAGATAAAGCAGGACTTCTGCCTGGTATGAACACTTACGCCGAAAAACAGGAGGAAGAGCTTGGGGAGAAACAGGGCAGCAGAGGGAAATAGAAAGAGTTTCCATGACATGGGTTCTTCTGCTGCGTATGAACAGGCTTTGCGATTTCTGGAGAAAAAACCCAGGTCATCAAGCGAAATATATCTGCGCCTTATTTCAAGAGGTTTTAAGGACGAAGAAATACAGGAAACACTTGAACGTCTTGCAAAGGCAGGCATCGTCGATGATCGTAATTTCGCGCTCAGGTACGCGGAAGAAATACTCTCTAAAGGATATGGTTCATTGAAAATAAAGCGAAAACTTACGGAAAAAGGTATCGACCGGGAATTGGTCGAGGAAACAATAGAGAGGTTTTCCGATAAAGAGAAAAGAAGGGCAAAGGAAGTTCTGAAGATTGCGATCCAAAAATTGGGATTTGGCTCGGACGAAGAATCGCGCAACAAAATGATATTGTTCCTTGCCAAGAGAGGTTTTTCGGAGGAATCATCTATTGAGGCGGTTGACTCCCTCAACATCGAGTTGTTTTCTCGGTCATGAAGTGGATCGGAGTATTATCATTATCGACGCAACCTTTTGTGCTCTAACTTACGGTCGTTGACAGTGTTCCCGTGGCTGAATAAAATCGGTATTGCAGACAAGGCACAGTTAGAGAGATTAGTACAATGAGGCTTACTTAAGTATGGAATACCGGGTGGTGTCCCATAAGAATATAAACAAGAAGTAAAAGGTTACCCGGATCCAGGCAAAATTAAGATATATGTGCTGTGCCGAGCCGTGCTCGGCTCTTTTTCATAAAAAGGAGGTATACGGAGATGATTGAGGTCTTGACGTCCCTTGCGGCTTTGGTCGCTGGGGTTGTAATAGGGTTTTCCATAAGAAAATATATAACTGAGTCAAAAAGGAAAGAAGCTCAGTCAACAGCAGAAAAAATACTAGCAGACGCAAGAAAACAAGCAGAAAACATAAAACGTGAAGCTCAAGTTGAGGCTAAAGACCATCTTCATAGTATGAGGGTGGAGGCTGAACGTGAACTTAAAAGCAGGAGAAGCGACCTTCAGCGTCTAGAGCGAAGATTAATGCAAAGAGAGGAACTGATTGATGCTAAGGAAAAGGAGGCAGAAAAACGGGAGAAACGAATTGCTGCATGGGAAGAGCACCTGAAAAATCAGGAAATGAAACTCGCGAAAGCTGCGTCGGAACAGAAAAAACTGCTAGAGAAAATTGCGCACATGACAACTGAAGAAGCACGGGAGTTTCTCATTAACTCGATAAAGGACGAGGTTAAGCGTGAGTGCGCGATGTTCATAAAAGAAGAAGAAGCGCGAGCAAGGGAGGAGGCGGAGAAGAAGGCTAGGAAGATAATATCTCTTGCGATCCAGCGGTGCGCTTCTGAGCATGTCGCCGAAACCACCGTGTCTGTTGTTCCCCTTCCATCTGATGAGATGAAAGGGAGAATAATTGGTCGAGAGGGTCGAAATATAAGGACTTTTGAGAACTTAACGGGCATTAATCTAATTATAGATGACACTCCAGAAGCAGTTGTGCTGTCCAGTTTCGACCCAATAAGGCGGGAAATTGCCCGAATAACACTTGAAAAACTGATAACCGATGGACGTATACAACCCGCCAGAATCGAGGAGATGTATGAGAAAGCTAAAGCGGAAGTTGAAAACGAAATACGGGAAGCGGGTGAATCGGCAGTTTTTGAGATTGGTCTTCACAACGTTAATAAGGAACTGGTCCGTGCTCTTGGTAGGCTCAAGTTCAGAACCTCTTACGGGCAGAATGTTCTTAAACATTCCCTTGAAGTCGCTCATCTTGCAGGTATTATGGCTTCCGAGCTTGGACTCGATCCCAAGATCCCGAAGAGGGCGGGCTTACTTCACGATTTAGGTAAGGCTATTGACCATGAGGTTGAAGGTTCTCATGCTCTCATAGGTGCCGAACTTGCGAAAAGATTAGGGGAATCCAACCAGGTCGTACACGCGATTGAAGCGCATCACGGCGAAACTGAAATCAAAACTATCGAGGCCGTCCTTGTGCAAGCAGCAGATGCGATTTCGGCAGCGAGACCCGGGGCAAGAAGGGAAACGCTCGAGAGTTATGTAAAGAGACTTGAAAAACTTGAGACACTTGCGGATTCATTTGAGGGTGTCGAAAAAGCATATGCAATGCAAGCCGGAAGAGAAATTCGCGTTATGGTTCAGGCTGATAGTGTTGACGATTACCAAAGCGCAGTTCTTGCAAGAGACATAGCCAGGGAGATAGAAGAGCAACTTGATTATCCCGGGCAGATAAAAATCACCGTTATAAGAGAAACAAGGGCGGTGGAGTACGCCAAATAGGGATTAGAAAAGTCACCTGTTTAAGCTTCGGTTATTGCTGGGATAGGATATTTTAATCACTAAAGAATAAGGATGGCCCAAAATATCTAAACAAATGCATAAAAAGCAACAGGGATGATTTTACTTTTAAGCGGTCTGGGATCTATATTTTCGCTTCAGTGAAAAAAGAGTTTTGAGCCCTTCCGCTTTTTTGGTAACTAACTAATGCGGAGAATGACTGGTCCTTTTTTGCTCCTTTAAATCATAAAGACGTTTTTCGAATCGACTGTTCCATGGTGGCATGCTTCTTAATTAAGTTTGGCAGTGAATCGTTCAAAAGTGTTTAATATGAAAAAAGAATTTTTGAATAACGAGGGGCGCAGATATATGTGAAAAAATTTATGTGCCGTCAACCTCAATCAAAAAGTTTTATCTCACATAGGGCTATCTGTGTTTCTTTAATGATTATATGCCTTTTGAGCACCAGTGGCTGTACGGGCAACCGGACAGATTCTGCCCTTATCAAGAGTCTTCGGGATCTCTGGACAAGCGTATCGGTGCGAGCAGAAAAGTTTATTGCCTTTATTTTCGAGAGAAGAATCGGTTCTTCCAAGGAAGTTATAGTTAAGGCAGAAGAATTACGCGAATATCTTCTCAGGGAAATTACCAGATCAAGGCAGAAATGGAAAAGCGAATTAGAACTGGTTGAAAAGTCCAATAGGGCTATGAGTTCCATAGCAGCCTACCTTAAAGAGATTACGAAATTCTTGCGAAATTTCGCATATGAAGATAACGTAAGCGGGCAATCGCCGCTAATTGAAAGCGGGACAAGAGCCAGGGAAAATTACGAGGAAATTACCAGGCTTCTTGGGAAGGGGCTGTCCAGAATAAACGGGGATTTCTTCGAGCTGGGGCTTATCTTCCTTGCAGACCGCTTCAGGTCAAGTAATGCGAAGTTATCTGCGGAAAGCGCGCAGATACTGAATACCGTAGAGAATTTTATGAAGGCGGACATAAAAGATAACAACCATGAGGTCATCTGGTC
>JACVIW010000160.1 GCA_015711695.1 Candidatus Geohydrothermomicrobium daggyaiense | reverse complement strand
ATTCAGGCTCAAAATCAAGGTGGATTCTCGCAGGTGCTCTTATTCTTTCCCTTATCGCGGGCGCTGTAATTTTCGTGTTCCTTGTAACTGGTGAAAACAAACTGGGATTCCGCCTGGGCAAAACGCCGCTTCCCTCATCGCCTTCGCGGGGAGTGCCAGAATACAAAGGGACGCCTGAGGGAATTACACTTGAAGAGTATGAGAAAATCCAAAATGGCATGACGTATGAAGAAGTGGTGGAAATAGTGGGGGGTCCGGGAAGGGTTCTCTCGGGTTATGGAACTCCTGGTGCCGAAGATTACGCAATTATCTATGGCTGGGTTGGTGAAGAAAAAGACGGCAACGCAACTGTAACTTTCCACAACGGCAGGGTAACCGCGAAGAGACAGCAGGGGCTGTGAACATTTTTATATCCACAAGATACTAGGTACCACTTGGCGGCATAATTTTCCGTAAAACTCAGCATGGGATTCTTAATGTTTATAGGGTGTAAAAGATTACATTGCCTGGTGAGTTGTTCAACATGATTGATTCACGGATGAGGGTTTTAAGAAATAAGTTTATTACCCTTCATTATTTCCTGGACAAAGAAAAGCAGTCCCAGCGGCGAATGCCAAGGAACGTCGCCCCGCGCATGTGGGTAAAAGGCTTTACCAGCGATTCTTTCTACATATGTAAGTTAGACAGAAACGATCCAGCAGATTTCCTGTCTGACATGCAGAGGTTCAGAACCCGAATGATAAACGGTGACTATTCGATTGTGCTAAACAATAAGGTACTTTTTGAAGTTGTTATCGGACCCAGGATAAAAGTGCCGGCGACTTTCGCTTATATTCATGAAGGGCAAATCACAGCTTTTGACAAGGAAGTTCAGATTTCCTCACCTGATGACGTTATCCTGATGCTTGAGAGGGGCGAAGTCCTTGTAGCAAAACCCGTACGTTCTGGGGGCGGGGAAAAGGTGTTTGTTCTCGAGTTATCTGGCAGGGGGATTTTGATTAACAAGCATGAGAAGAGCGTGAAGGAATTTCATGCATTTTTTGACGGGCTTGACTCATTTGTGCTAACAGAACATGTCAGTCAGGGTCCTATGCAAGAGAGATATTTTCGGACGTCGTTAACACGGTTCGCTTTCTAAGCATGCTCGATGATAAGGGTGAACCTTTCATTGCGTTTGCCGTTCACAAGTTTGGAACGAGAGACTCTTATCCTGTTGATAATTGGAGGTGGGGCGGGATTACCGCTCTCGTGGACCTCGAGACCGGTGAAATTGGCACGCCTATTTCTTATTCTGGAAGCGGCGTCTATGGGAGGTACGAATGCCACCCGGACAGCGGCGCGCCTATAATGGGGGTAAGGATTCCGAAATGGAAAGAGAGAATGGATGAAATATTATGTCTTGCAAAAAGCCTTCCATTTTTGAGGTACGTTGGCTGGGATGTCGCAATTGGCGATGATGGGGTAACCTGATTGAGGGCAACAGTTACCCGGATGTGAATCTTTTTCAGGCGCATGGTCCCTTGCTTAACCGACGACTGGGTTAAAAGGTTCTATCAGCGGCACCGAATAATCAGTTAGGAAAGAGACAGTATGTCTATCGGCAGTGATGTTCAAGCATGATTCTGACGCCGAAATGGAAATCCCGGGTTAGTTGTTTATAAACAATTCAGGAGGTATTTTCTCTCTCGTTAGGCTTATCGCCTCTCGTAATCCTGCCCGGTACCGGGTAAAATCGAAATAAATACCTTATTTCCCGTGGCGCGATGTTAGAAAACTTATTGCACTCTTCAACAAACATGAAAGATCGGAGTTTTTCGGAATATCAAACATAAATTTATAGATGGTCGTGAACTGAAAGAATTTAACCAGAAAGCAAAAAGTTTTCGGCCGCTTAAGGATTTTTTACGCATGCTGCAAGCCCCAATTACATTTTTTGATTGACGTGTCGCAGAAGGTCTTTGGAGTCGAAATGAAAAGCCTTTCGAATGTAATTGAAAAAGGTCTAAATCTTCAGCACCCGCCGGTGGGAATACTTTATTCTGGTGAGCCAGATCCGGCAGGATACAAGCGTTTCAGATATGTTTGTGTTGGCTTGAAACGTGCATTTTCAGGGGAGGTTGTGAATATATCAAGATGGAAGCTGGAATGCATGGGAGGAGCGCACTGGCTTGGATTTATGGATATGGAAGAGATTATAGTGCCGTTTTTAACAATGATAGAAAACCTTTTCGAAGATAGCGACGTTGCCAGGAAGTGGTTCAAGAGTGTTCCTCAGCCCCAGGCGGCAAAGGCTGATAACGTTATATTGAAGCCGCTTTCAACTTACAGAGACCCACCACAACTTGTAGTCCTCAGGTTGAACCCATCGCGTTTTCACGATGTTTTGGGTCTTCTTTCTTTTCGGGACGGCGAATTCAAAATGGAAGCGCGCGTCTTTGCGACCTGCCAGGGTGTCATCACGAATCCTTTGGTAACAGGAAAGCCATCATTATGCGTGCCGGATTCATTGTCAAGGGTTCTCGCAGGCTTTGGAGAAAACGATATTTTCGTGAGCATGCCTTTTGATCACGCGTTGAGGATTAGAGAAAAAATGGGAGCCTGGGGGTGTGACGAGAAATCCGTCATAAGAATGCTATCTAAAATGCTCAGGGAGCACTGAATACAGACAAAACACAAGGCAGATATTTTTTTCAGCAGCTCATTCCTCTCCGCCGTGTTTTTTTAGAAGTTCGATGATGTCGGGGAAATAGTCCATCAACCTTGTCTGCCCTTTTGAGGACGCAAGTTGAAGAGGCGTTCGCCCATTTTCATCCCGGGCGTTCACATCAGCGCCACCTTGAATAAGCGCCTCGGCTGCCTCGTATTTTCCATAAAAAGCGGCACGGTGAAGAGGGGTCGAACCGGAGTTGTCCCTGGCATTCACATCGGCTCCGAGTGATATAAGAGTTTTGACGGTTTCTGCGTGACCTTCTGTTGCTGCAAAGTGAAGCGGCGTTGACCCATCTTCGTCCTTTGAGTTGAGATCAGCGCCCTTGCCCGCCAGCGCGGGTATGAACTTCACACGGTTGTAGTAAGCCGCGTAATGAAGGGGGGTTGCTCCCTCTTCATCCCTGGCGTTAACGTCCGCACCTTTCTCGATAAGAACCTCAAATACTTTTTCGTGGCCGTGAAGAACAGCGTAGTGGAGCGGGGTCCGACCGTAATAGTCGAAATGAGAATTAATCGCTTCCGGGCTGTCTTTGAGGATTTCCTGGATTCTCTTTAAGTCGCTTGCTGCTGCAGCGTCGTGGAGTTCTCCCATTTCTGCCCTCCGGACAATTGTTGCGTTGACATTCTTCCCTCTTCTGTGAATTTTGCAGTGTAAATGATACCTTATTATCAACTTATTTAGCAGATTCAAGTCATTTGGTATATCCGGGTTTCCAGGGTATGCGCTGGAAAAAACGGTTTATCTTATTGTTTGGGCAGTTCAAAAACTGCATAAAAAGCCATTTAGTGCGCTTCAAATTGACCGGTATTTTTTCGATTATCATTCGCGAGGTATTTCAATTTTTTTCCAGTCTTTAGGTAGAAGTTCGAGCACCTTGTTGCGGATGTATTCGTTGTCTTCTTCCTCTGCCATACGGCAGAATCTCTCGAAACTGACTTCCTGTTTTGAAAGGCGGTCCGCTATCATGTTTATCATACCTGCAATCATTTTCATTCCTTTTTTATTTTTTGGAATTTCGGCGCTCCACTGCTTGAGCGCGTCTATCTGATGGCTAATCTTCTCATCGAGTCTTTCTTCGAGCGCCTCGAGCGTCTCATATCGTTTCTTTTTGGGAGGCATAAAAAATAATTTTCCTATGTTGACCTGAATGCCACCGTCTTCATCACGCCTGTATACCGCAACTGGCAAAAGAGGGGCGGGTGCTGCTCTTGCCAGATTTGCGACACCGTATTTAAAGTAGCCGAGTTCGCGGTGTTTGTGCCTTGTGCCCTCAGGGAACACGCATACAATTTCGCCTTTCTGAAGTCGCTCAAGGCTTGGTTTTATGGCGTCCTCGGAGTGGGAAGATTCTCTGTCGATGGGTATCACACCGAAAATTTTCCAGAGCAGTTTCCCGATGATACCTTCCCTTCCCTCTTTTATCTCCACTTTCGCCCATGGCCACATCTGGCAGTGCTTTAGCGCGGGTTTAAGGGCAAGGGCAATGGCGACAATATCGGCGCTGGTCTGGTGGTTTGCGACTACTATAAAAGGCCCGTATTCAGGAACATTTTCTCTTCCGTTAATCTTCAGGCTGTATTTATTAGTCCTCGCGAGTATCGCGAAAGGAAACCTGAAGATTACGTATCGCCACCACATGTTGAAGCCTCGCTTGCTTGGAAGCTGCCGATTTCATTAACTGCTTTTTTGCTGAATTCAAGGATAAAATGATCAGGGAAACTATTCAAGATTACTTCCTTCGACCCTTTATGATTTTTGGATCCCATCCTATCCGTATTTTGAGCCAAGAGTACATGGTTATATTGACATCGGTAAATGCGCAGAAATAAACTTATGCCCGAATTGGTGCCTCAACTTGTGCGAAAATTTGGAGTTTCGTTATGAATCTCAGAAACAGGCTAAAGTTCATTCTGGACATTTTACCGCTTGCTCTCATACTCCTGTTCTTCTGGTTCGTCTTTACTGAAAAGACCAACTGGCATCACATTGTTTACGGCGCGGTGGTTGCGTTCGTTTTTGCCGCGGTTTCCTATTACCTGACCGGGGGGAGGCTTGACCCGAAACTAAATCTCGGCGTAGCGCTGAGATTTCCACTTTTCGCCGTTCTCATATTCTGGGAGATAATCAAAGCGAACGTTGATGTTTTGAAGAGGGTTTTTTCGCCATCGCTTCCCATTAGCCCGAGAATCACCGCGTTTAATTCCGTTCTCGAGTCGGATATCGCGAAGACAGTTCTTGCAAACTCAATTACCCTCACTCCGGGGACTGTGACGCTTGAAATAACTGGTTCCAGATTCTACGTGCACTGTCTTGCCGAAGAGCATGAGGAAGGGCTTCTGGAAGGCAGACTCGAAAGGATGGTTGCCTGGCTCTTCCGCGAGGGACCTGTGGAAATGAGGAAATTGAGATGAGCGCTTTTTATCTCTGGGTGGCAATCATACTGATGGCTAACGCTTTTCTTTGTCTTTATAGAGCTGCGGCGGGTCCTACCATTCAGGATCGCATCATCGGCGTAAATATTGTGAACACAAAAACGCTTGTAGTGCTCCTTCTCCTCTTTTTTTACTCCGGACAAAGACACACTTATCTTGACATCGCCCTTGTTTACGCCCTTTTGAATTTCGTTGTTACGGTTGCGCTTTCGAGATATATAGAAACGGGGAGGGGACAAATTGACGGGAGTTGTAACTGACATTTTCACATATATTTTTTGCCTCACAGGTATAGTTTTTTTCTTTGGAGGGACAATTGGGATATTAAGATGCCCGGATCTGTACTCGAGGCTACATCCGTCAACGAAAGGCGACACCCTGGGCGCCTGCATGATAATTTTTGGATTGTGTATTCAGTCTGGCGCGAGTCTTGACACCATAAAACTGCTCGCCATTGTTTTCTTTCTACTGCTTTCGAGTGCAACCTGCGGCCACGCGATTGGAAGAAGTGCCTTCAGTTGCGGAGTGTTGCCTTGGCACAAGGAAGGAGTGCGACCGCTTCCCGAGGAGGTTGAACGATGAGCTGGGTTCTCGACATATTTCTGTTGATATTTCTCGTAGCTGCTGCGGCGGCGGGGATAGTTCTAAATGAGCTCCGTTCTGGGGCTGTAGTTTTCGTGTCTGATGGTTTAA
>JACVIW010000159.1 GCA_015711695.1 Candidatus Geohydrothermomicrobium daggyaiense | reverse complement strand
TGTCTGACGTGGGCGAGGCACGGGCAAACTCGATGATAGATGGATATGGAGCGAAGACTTCATCAAGGGATCTTCCCATTGCTTTTTCCACCGTCGTGGCTGCCAATTTTTCGGCAGCAGCATTCATGTCAACAATGGTGCTTCTCGTGTCAATGACTATCATCGTGTCAGGAATACTCTCAAAGAGTATGTTCCTGGCTATTGGGATGACCTCAAGGAGCTGATATCTGAAAACAGCGAAGATGAGAAAGATTCCCGAAATGGTGAACCATGAAGGCGTAATGTCCATACCACCGAAGGTCTCTGGAGAAATTCCGTACAGGAAGTTCCATACCCAGGGCAAAAAAACCGCCGCGAGCAAAAGCAGGGCCTGCCTTGAGTATCTCTTCGGTCCTGAGAAAACTACGCGCACGAGAAGCGCCACGCCGGCAATGATGAGAGCATATGCATATGTTGCCTGTAACCAGTACCACGGACCGTGATGGAATATTCCCAGGACTCCTGCCCAGGTTGTTTCAAGTTCTATCTTCGGCCAGAGGAGTTTGTGCCAGTGGTTTGTGGCAGCTACCATGACTGTTGCGAAAGGCACAAGGAAAAGAAGCGCGATCCTTTTCGGGGTAAGTAGCCAGTCCATTCTGACAAATCTCACAACAACGATGAAGAATAACACGGAAATGCTCTGGGAACCTATATATTGAATGACCGACCAGTATATTTTCATTTCTCGGCCCGTCACTACTGCCTCGAATGCTGAGCCTAAAGACCACAGAGCGAGCGCGAATAACAGATACATTATCTCGGACGATGCTGGGGCCCTGCGGTGACGGTATACATAAAGCGCGAGGATGGTTGACACCAATGCTGAAACACCCAGAGGTATTACATATATGTTGAATTGCAACTCACACCGCCTTGATGTTGTATAGTGCTTGATTGCTCACGGTACCAGTTATATGGCAATCTCGTTTATGGGATGGACTATTTTGCCGGACAGAAAAGGGGCTTGCGATGTTTGGTACGGTCGATTTCGTTATAAGGGACGTTGGCTTCTGGAAACTGCGCAGGAAGAGTGGAGTCGAGTTTTTTGGCATCGGTTGGCTTTGAGTGCAGGAGGTTCTGTGGCGGTAACAGCAGTGAGCGTACATGCCGGTTGACTGTGAGGCTATACGGCTGTGCAAGCACGGGTTTAATCTATAATTCAACATACGATCTAACCTGGAAGCCCTCTCTGTCATCGGTAACTGCGTTTTTGCAATTTCTTTTTTCATTTATTATGGCTAGCACGCATGTTAAAGGATGTCCATTGTCGTACATTAATATTTTTATAAATTTAATGCAATTCAATTATTCCTCTTATCCCTGGTGTTTCGCGTTAACTGTTTCTATTTTTGAAATCTTGCCTGATCGGGATTTTTTTCGGGAATAATACGTGATTTCCGCGTTGCCTGGCTGTGGTTAATTTCCGGTGTATCATACTGATACTGGCTACGGGGGATTACCTGCAAGAGATCCGAATGTCGAGCATGCTATACCAAAATTTTAGCTTTTCGCTATACGCCATGGAGGATAGGGCGATAGAATAGTGCGAATTTCTATTGTACTCAGGCTTTGGAGCGGTTCTTTTTCGCGGTTGCTCAACACGTTTTACCTTGATTCCTTCAGCAGAACAAACGAGGCAAGAGCGTGTTTGCCAGAAAGATAGGTAGGAAAATGAGAGACGATTGCCTGGCTACAGAGTGGGCTATGACTGGATGCGCTTCGCAAAAGCGATTCGTGCTTCTAACTGAGTTTGAGATAGTACCGCAGTGCTTTTCTTAGATGACAAAAGTCACAGAACCTAAACGTGAGTGCGTCAACCGTGTTATCCGATATTAGACCGAAGCGTTTTGGAGAGTTGGAATTTTTTAGTTCGTGTGGATGGCGGACCAAACTCGCTAGATTTTTTCGGTCTAAAGCACAACATCTTTCGGTAAGGGGCGAAGCGAGGCAAATTTGAAGAGAAGGCGTTTGGGCCCATCTGAAAATCGGGCGATGTAGCAATAATAATGCTGCTTTAGATATCCCCGGAATTTACTTGTTAAGGGGATAGCTCAAAGCAGGTAACATTTGGTATCCATATGGTATCTGGATAGAGGGTTAGTCCTGAAAATTTCCGCAACGTGGAAAGACTGGGAAAAATCGTGGAAAGCCACGGTTTTGTTATGTGGAGAGATTTCTTGAGTGGGAACCCGCGGGAATAAGTGAGATAAAACCCCGAAGAAATACTATCAATTCTCATCCTGGCGGAGAATTGAGAAGAGGAGAAACTGGTATATCTTTGGTGTATATGACAAACATGCTAAGAGAACGTTTCTCTGAGGAATAAAGACGAAAAAAGGATTTTTTACCACACCAAGACCTTAAAAACTTATCGTATAATAAGTTATTGGAGGGATGGCAGAGTGGACTATTGCGGCGGTCTTGAAAACCGTTGAGCACTGCAAGGTGCTCCCTGGGTTCGAATCCCAGTCCCTCCGCCAGATTTTCCCGCGAAGCTGGGTTCTCTGAAGGACTATCTGGGATGAGAACCCAGGGCGGGGTCACCACGCGAGGGTAAAAGACGAAAAAAATTGTCTCCCCTGATTTCCCAGTAGAGTCGTAGAGTAATTCTTTCCATATATCGATTGAAAAAAGAGTTCCAGATTCTGCGTTGAAAACCGAGCGTGGGGAAAAGTCAAGGTTTGCGTCAGGCACCAGATTACGGTTTGTTGTAAAGTACCGGTTTAGCGATAGTCGGAAAGCCACAATATGTCTTTATATCTTTATCCACGGCCCGAAAGCTATCTATCACCTCTTCTTGCAAAATACATCAATTTGCAGGATTTCCGTAAAACGGTGCCAGACACCGAATTACGGTTCCAAATCGCGGATTTGATTCAGTTACCCTTTCGTTATACGTGTCAGAAAGAGCAATATTTGCCAGTATCTAATGTCTAGTTTTTTACTAACTTTTTACTAACGCCGCAGCGCCGCTGAGATAATCTCTTCCGTTCCCTGTAATATCTCCTCCACTATTGATTATTATTATTCTGTCCTGATAATGATTTTTCGGGTAATTATCTTTTGGAAAGATAAGTCATCTGCTTTTAAGGGAGGAGTGATGAGGCAAGGTCCGAAGATTACCATGGTAGGCGCGGGCGGGATGTCATTTGGACCTTCAATGGTCAACGACGTGGTGAATACGCCGGTTCTTGCGGGCAGCCGCTTGATGCTTCACGACATCAACGAGCAGCGTCTGAAGAGGGCATACGCGTTCGCCGTGAAGCTAAACGCAGCCCATGGCGCACCTGTGATTCTTGACTACACAACCGATCCGGCTCGTGCGCTTGATGGCGCTGACTTCGTCATCAGCAGCGCGGAGATTGGCAGGTTCCGATACTGGAGACAGGATTATGAGATACCAAACAGGCACGGGGCGCGCCAGATAAACGGGGAAAATGGCGGACCCGGCGCCGTTTTTCACTCGCTACGCAGCATAAAGACAACGCTTAGCATCTGCGCGAATATTGAGAAATATTGCCCGGATGCGTTTATGATTAACCTGTCCAATCCCATGAGTCGTGTCACTCTTGCTATAAACAGAGCGACAAAAATAAGAAACGTGGGCATGTGCCATGAAATGCCCACCGGGGTGCTGCGCCTTTGCCTTCTCCTCGGCAAGCGCCCCAGGGACATCGAAGCTAAGGCTTCGGGAATAAACCACTTCACTTTTTTCACCGAGTTTCGCGATAAGCGCACCGGTGAGGACTTACTCCCTCGCATACGCGAACTATTTTCGCGGCGCATTTTTGACTATCCGCCCCCTTATCCCGCGATTTCAAAGTGGCTTGCAAAGTTTGGGCCGCTTGGTTTTGCGGGTGACCAATTGTACACGCCGCTTGTGGTTCACATGATTCGCGAGTTCGGACTTGTGCCGTGCTCGGTCGATAGCCATATCGGGGAGTACCTTCCTTTCGCGCTCGATATGGCGCCCGACCATGTGCCCCCTGTCGATGTATTCGAGCGAATCGACGGGTTCTTCGAGCGCGTCGCAGTGTGGATATCAAGAACACATGTTCCCTTGCCTCTTCATCTCGTCGGTCACAGTTTAGAAGAGGTCATACCTATTATTGCCGCTATGTGGACGGGCACGCCGAAGTGGCTTATGGCGGTCAATGTGCCGAACAATGGCTACATTCCCAACGTGAAAGAAGGCGCAATTGTTGAGGTAGGGGCGACAGTCGATGGAGATGGGATTCATCCTGACACCATGCCGCCGATTGCCGAACCGATCGCGGGATATATTGCCCGTCAGGTGGAACTCCAGGACTTGATTGTCGAATCTGCGATCAAGAGGGACCCGGAGCTGGCATTAAGGGCGATAATTGAGGACCCGTGTTCCCCGGAGGATGAAGACGCCTGCCGCAAGATGTTCGACGAACTATTCTCATTGCAGCGGGAAGTCCTGCCCTTTTGAGTTCCTGTTACTAGGTACATTGAGCCGAACTGAGAATTACGGTTTTTGGGGTTTGAAGCGTTCCTGGATACCGGGATGATAGGAAGCTTCGAATACCGGGACGCAATGGGGAAGTTCCGCTTCCTTCACTTTAGGTTCAAATATCTCTTTCATAATTAACATTGCGGATTTCTCTGACGAACTCCGGATGGTTTCTCTGATCAGGTTAACCTGCTCATCGTCCAGCGTTATCGCTACTCGCTTTCCTGCTGTTTTCGCAGATGCGGGCGATTTTTCTGAAGGGCTTCCTGCCGGCGGAGTATTGTCGTGCTCTTCAGATACCAACTTGCCATCGTTGATATATGTGATGAACCTGAGCGCCTCGGCGCGATCCTCATCGGTCAATATTCTTCTCAGCGTTATGAGTTCTGTTTCATCCAGAACAATTACGGTCTTTCCTAACAGCATTTTTCCTTAAAGGTATAGAAGTGTACCCGAACCCAACTAATATTCATAAAATTTCCGTAATTCGGTGCCTGGCACCAAATTACGGTTTTGGGTTATTTCAGCCATGATTTTATTTCCTCTTTTGAGGGAACCTTTCCCGAAGAGACGACTTTACCATTGACGACCACTCCGGGAGTCGAAAGCACGTTATAATCCGCTATTTTCAGCACATCGGTGACTTCCTCAAGCTCCACGCTAACCCCGAGTTCACGCGCAACCTCCTCGATGCGCTTCTTTGTCTCCTTGCATTTCTTGCATCCAATTCCTAAAACCTTTACTTCCATCTTTACAGCCTCCTTTCAGATCAGTTTTATGATATATCCAAAAAGAAGCCCCGCTCCCATCGAAAAAAGACAGACAAGCCCGATATATGAAAAGCCCTTCTTGATACCAAGTATCCTTACGATCACTATCATGCTCGGCAGGCTCAACGCCGGACCCGCGAGAAGCAGGCTCAGCGCAGGACCCTTTCCCATTCCAAGCCCGAGAAGTCCTTTGACAATCGGGACTTCAGTGAGCGTGGCAAAGTACATAAGCGCACCCGACACCGACGCTATCGCATTCGAACGAACGGAGTTTCCACCAACGTATGTGGCGATAACTTTTGGCGGTAGCACTTTTGTTATGATACCCACGAGAAATACTCCGAGAAGAAGCACAGGCACGATCATTTTCGCGAGCCTGTAAGTCTCGGAGAACCACAGGCGAATTTCTTCCCTGCTGAACCACCGCAAGACAAGCAGCACGAGAATAAGAACAAGAATCGCTTCTCCCGTGTACTTCGTCCAGGATGGCATCTTGATTGTGCCATAAATGAGAATCGCGACAAGGTTCAAAAAATACAGGAGTGTCTGATATTCGGGCTTCACGTTTTCTACGTTGT
>JACVIW010000158.1 GCA_015711695.1 Candidatus Geohydrothermomicrobium daggyaiense | reverse complement strand
TCCTTACGATACGCATGACGAATTTCATTAAGCAGAAAAAAAACTTCTATATTATGAAAAGCGAGATACACCGCGAAAGAGCATACTCACTTGATTACCTCAAAAGCGTTATCCTGGATTCAGGGTTTAAAGAGCTACATGCTTTCGATGCCAGCGACCTAGGCGGTGTGACTGGGAACACGAGAAGGATCCAGTTCGTTTGTCGTTCGGGTTGATCGTTAGGAGCGTGATTTCAAAAATTCCCCTCTCTGATCACAGCGTTAGATTTGTGTGTGAATCTAGTGCTTTCATGGAATGCTTCTGTACTCGCGCCCGTGCTTGTCGAAAATTCTGAAACCGATATCCAAGTTTTGTGCGAGTTCCGCGAGAGCCGCAGTCCAGTCTCCAAAGGTAAAGGCAAGATGATTACATGGCCATGCTTCGATTAGCACGTCATCATCAACCGGTGTCTTTCCTTTTATTATGGGCCATGAAGGTGTGTATTTATCGTGCTCTGATGGATCAACGTCTGATGTTTCTATTACGGTGGCGACGAGCTCGTAGCGAAGATTCTGTCTGCCTAGTCTTGCGACGGTGATTGTCTGCCCACCGGGTGTCCTTCCTCTTACTGCGCTGCCGCCAGCGAGGTAGTAATACTCCTGACCAAGGTATTCCGTTCTTTTCAGCTTATTTTCTGAGTCTTCGTATGGTGTTCCGAAGAAGTAAGGTGGGTGTTGCCCGCAGTTAATTATTGAGAGCATCCTGTCTTCTATGTCTCTGAAATCGCCGAAGCCCGCGGGCTGATCGGAAAGCAGATAGAGAAGGAGCTGTGTCAGCGCCGAGTCCATATCGTTCTCGCAGGCAACCGGAATAATTTGTTTCTTTTCGCCGTCGGGACCTACGTCGTTGTTGAGAAAAGCGGCGGCGGGGCAAACCGTGCAATATTTAGCGCTCAGTTCATCCTGGCATTTTATTCCGGCAAAAGTGGCGCCGCGTTCGTTGATAATGTCGAGAGCGGCGAAATAGTAGGCAAGCTGAAGAACGAATTTTTCCGGACCAGGCATTTTATCCCTGGAAAAATCAAATATACCGTGTCCCCCTTGAAGGAGATGATCAACCGCTTTCTGGACTCTGGTATCATTTATTTGATATTTGCTTGACCCCGGGAATCCTTCCCAGGAGACCATCTCGAGGGCAATATCCGTAAGCACCGATTGATCAAGCGCCTCGTACGAGACACCAAATATTTTCTGCCACTGATCAACGTCTGCGGTGGTAGTAGCCATTTTGAGGCTCATCCCTCCGAAAGCAATATATTTTTGAAAGGGTAGTTTTTCGAGGACGCGGTTCACAGTTCTTTTGGTTTCCCACCTTGCCCGATAGAAACTTATCGCCTTTTCAAGATCGTCCATCACCCCCGGGTCTTCATCTATTTTCCCGTAGCAGGTCACGAAAGGTATGCCTATTCTTTTCAATCCACCGCCGGCGGACATTCCTGCGACAAGCCCTGGCACAGTGGTGTCTTTGTAGCAAAACATTATGACCCTTGGGATTTCTCCGGTAAGAGCTGAAAGCAGCTTTACAGCATCGATCGTATCGTAGGGAAAAGTCCAGGATCCCTGATTCACGATAAGCAATGATGGGTGGCTTTCAGCTATATTCCTTACATGTTGCTGTACAAGTTTGGTGTTCCACGCGATCTGGTCATTTTCTGGAAATCCATCTCCACCTCTCACAACTTTATAACCCCTGGCTCGAAGCGCATTTATGAGTTTCGCCTCATGGTCAAGCATCATCGGGGTGTTTTCCTGCCTGACCCAGGGACGCGGGTCATTTGGTGAAAAGACTGCGATGGTGAATTCTTCATCCATTTGTTCATGCCTCCTTCTCGGATTGCTTTCGTTAAAATGCATCTGGAGCATAAGGTTGAGGAGATTTTATCACCGCAATTTGAAATTTAAACGGCTTTTACAAAAAATTCAAAATCCATTTCACTTTCGTAAATTTGCATAAATGCCAAAGATCAAGGATTGCCTGACTGTCCAGCAAAACATAAAATTCGGTGGGTCGGTCGAGTTAGCGAGGATAAGGAAGGATACAACTGTTGAAGAGGGTGCTTAAAGAAACAGAGTCAATAAAGGATTTCTGGCTCGAGCCTTTTTCCAGGAGAGTTGAACCGAAAGTGATCGGGGTTACCGATCTCGAGGGAAAAGTGGTCGAGTGGTCTTCATATGCTCGTGATCAAAACCACCAGGTAGCGTTGAAGCCCCTCAGGGCGAACGGTTTGCTTCTGGATTTTGGTATAGAGATTGGTGGATATCCGAGACTTGTTTTCAGGTGTGACGGTCAATTTATTCTGGGAGTGCAAACTGTTGAGGCAACCAGTCACATCATAAGACCCCCATTCTCGAGTATTCTTTTGGGCAGGGATCCTGGTGTCAAAGATTACGTCGTAAAAGTAAAAAAGAATCGCGTCGTAGAAGTTCCGCATTGCGGCGGCTTCAGATATCTGTGGGTATACCCACTTTCGCCTGGATCAATAACGCTACAGAGAGCATGGGTTGAATACACGCCGCACATTCCGGAAAGTCTGGATTCGGTTGGTTATTTTCTCTGCAGTGATGAAATGCTTAACAGAACCTGGTTTTCGGGCCTACACACCGTTGAGATGTGCACGATAAACCCGAAATTGGGAGGTTCAGGCTCGAATAGGAAAATCGGAGAGGGAGAATGGGTGATAAGTGATGGCGCGAAGAGGGATCGGCTCATATGGACCGTTAGCCTTTCCCCCGCGGGCGCTGCTCAATACGTGAGCGTTTTTAACACTGATGCTGTAAGGGATTCTCTCATATCTCTTGCAAGGCTTCAGAGGAATGATGGGTATATACCTGCGTGCAGCCAGACCAGTCCTCTGACTAAAATTGTAAGCTCACTCTTCGGTGATTATGTGGCGTGGTGGATCATTACCCTTTATCAATACTATTTGCACACTGCCGACATGGAAACAGTGCGGGAGCTTTTCCCGGTTATCAAGAGAGCGCTTTCTTACCTTCATTCGCAGACAAAAGGTGGGCTTTTCAGGCAAACCCCTTTTAACAGCAACCGGTGGTGCTTCTCCATTTTAAGGAGAGGAAAACCTTCTTACACGAACATCCTTTATTACTGGGCTTTGAACTGCGCATCTTTCCTGGCTCATGAACTTGATGAAGATGAATTTTCTGCGGGTTGCGTGTCAAGGGCATACAGAGTTGGCGAGGCAGTTTTCAGGGAACTGTGGAATTCTCAAAAAAAAGTATTTATATACACTACAGATGATAGAAAGAGGGTGCCTCAGGATGCCAATTGCCTCTCGATAATCTCTGGCCTTGTCGGCGAACCCGAAGATGTGGGGAAAATTCTCGATTATATTCGGGAATTGATGTGGGTACCCTGGGGTTCAGCGAATGTTGATGTCCCTTATCTGCGCCATATCAGTTCGACACATTTACCACATAACAGGAAAGTTATACCTTTCATGAATAATTTCGAGGCGCTCGCAAGATTTATGGCTAATGATAATAAGAACGCGATTGAGCTTATAAAACGCTGCTGGGGCAATATGCTTGAGAACGAACCAGGGAGCACTTTCTGGGAGTGGGTTGGGGATGAGGGAAAAGTCCCTCCTCATTCAGCGTCGCTTTGCCACAGCTGGTCTTCGGGCGTTGTGGCGCTCCTTTCGAAGTATATTCTGGGGGTAAGGCTTGCAGGGGTTGGGTATACGAGGTTCAGGTTTGACCCGAGATGCGAAGGGCTTGATTGGGCAGAAGGACGAGTGCCAACTCCTTTTGGATTCATAGAGGCGAGGGTTGAAAGGAAACGGGATTCTTATGTAAGAAAAGTCAAAGCGCCAGAAGGCGTTGAGCTGGTTCAATAAAATACATGCTGTAATGCTTTAAGTTTTGACTGGCTCTCTTGTATAGGTGTTTCAATTTTGACAGGCTGCTCTATCGACGCGAGATCAAATACAAGCCTGAGAGTTGATTTCTCGCCTTCGATGTCGAAGTTGTACAGGACGGCATTAATCCGCTGGATATAGAGGCTTGTTGTGTCTATGAGCACTTCCACAACTGTATCGGATACCGCCTCAGGGTTGTTAATGCCGAACATGCGCGTTAGGTTCCGGGCAGGCACTCTGTAGCGGTAATTGTGGAATTCTTTCCCATTTATGGTCTTGCGC
Organism: Candidatus Geohydrothermomicrobium daggyaiense; assembly: GCA_015711695.1. Classification (GTDB taxonomy): domain Bacteria; phylum Actinomycetota; class Geothermincolia; order Fen-727; family JACVIW01; genus Geohydrothermomicrobium; species Geohydrothermomicrobium daggyaiense. The sequence continues at coordinate 1,688 of JACVIW010000158.1, read as the reverse complement.
CCCATATTCTCAATACTGGAAAATTCTTTCCAGAGACCGGTGAGTTCGCGAATCGTTGGCCGGGTTTTAACCCTGAGCCAGTTATTATTTTTTAGAAGATAAAGAGTATCATTGATTCTTATCTGGTGGTAGGTCAGAGGACCCTTCTGAGGATGGTCAAAGCTAAAAAGAATTTCGAAAGTCCAGGGTTTCTTGTATTTTATCTCCCCGGATAATCGATAGACACCGGCGTTCCTTACTTCGACTGTTCCGCCTGAAATATAAACGAAGCTGTTGAGGTTCTCCATAGTGGCGCCTGCCTGGCGGATTTTTTTTGCTTCAAAAGTAAAAGCATTGCTTCCCCCTAGGAGAAAGAACCAAACGGCAAAACCAGCCGCGCAAATCACTATTATTGCCGCAATCCATTCCTGAATACCCCATTTAAACTGCTTCTTAACTTTGATTTTCTTCTTTTCTTTAACCGCAGGGAGCGCCTCGTCAAGAGATGGTCTCAAAGGTGCAAGAGTGCTTGTTTCTAGATCGTACTCTTCAATCGGAGCAAGCGGAATATCACCTTCTGGATCGAGGTGGTTATTGGTTTCTTCCGTGTCAAGTGGGGCTCCGCAGTTGAAGCAGTATTTGCTGTCTGCAGGACTCCCGTGACCGCAGAGACTGCAGAATCGCTTGTTTTCAGCGGCATGTTTGCTCGCCTCGGGCTGGTATATTTCTGGCGGTTTTTCCAGTTCCTTTTCCGGCTTGCCCATAAGAAGGCCTACATCAGGGTTTTCAAGCTGGCGCTTTTCCTCTTCAAGGCTTAATTTATCGCCTTTCTCGGACACCGCTTCAGGGTTCTTTTTGTCTTGAGACAGGGGCAGCTCTTCGAGTGAACCAGCAGGGGTGAAAGAATCAAGTTCTACATACTCAAAAATCGCGTTATCTTTCTTTGACGCGTGGAAATCTTTACCGCATTGCATGCAGAAACGAGCCTTATCAGGGTTTACCTGTCCGCAAAAATCGCACTTCATCCTAGTTCAAGGTTTCCCGTAAAGTTATTTCATTAAAAATATTTACCAAATTCATTGTATATTAAAAAGGCTTTTGAAGGGCATTTGGCGTGTTGTTGCTTTAATTTAGTTTTAAACTGTTTTCATGTTAATAATGTTAATGATAATTGTTCCTCTCTTTGATGGAAAATGCAGAAACCAGCAAAAAATTCATACGTTTAGGGTGATTTAATTGTCGGTGGTATGCCTGGTAAGCGACATTCACGGTAACCTTCCTGCACTTCAATCAGTTATCAGCGCTGTGGGTGAATGCGAGGAGTGGTGGAATGCTGGAGATGTTGTTGGCTACGGTCCCTTTCCGAACGAGTGCGTCTCGCTTAGCCGTGATCTTAAAATGAAATGCGTTGCGGGAAATCACGACCTTGCCTCAATCGGAAAAATTCAATTGCATGACTTCAACGAAATTGCCAGGTATGCATGCGATTGGACTTGCGTCCGACTTGACGCGGAATCAAAAGAATACCTATCCAACTTGCCTTTGATCCGAGAGATTACCCACCAGATTGGCTTATACCATGGGAGTTACAGAGATCCTGTCTGGGAATACATAGTGCACCCATCCCAGGCTTTGAGGAATTTTCGCGAGTGCTGTTTTTCTGTTTCTTTCACAGGACATTCCCATGTGCCCATGATATTTGCTCTTTC
>JACVIW010000157.1 GCA_015711695.1 Candidatus Geohydrothermomicrobium daggyaiense | reverse complement strand
CGTCAACCTTAGTGGCGCCTTCTTCAAAAACAGTTATATTGACGGTCGCGAACTGTATGCGGTTGTCAAGATAGTTCTTCCTTCCCGTCAACTGTTCTATTTGCTCCTGGACAGCTGAGATTTCTCTTTGAACCGAAAGAGTTTCCTCCACGGATTTCGCTTTCTGGAGAAGCGAAAGATAAACCGAAAGTTGAGCCCTCAGGTTGTTGATTCTGCTTTCCAGATCCACATATTCTTCTCCAACATCCTCGGATCTTTCGCTTATGGATTTTATTTTTCCAATACCCCTTATCTCCGCCATGACCTTCGAGTAAGAATCCGCAGGCACCCTGATGGTTATTGTCCCGCTCTTGATTCTGCCATCAGTTGATTCCGCCATCGAGTTCGAAACATACCCCCCGTAACTCTCAGCGATAGTCGAAATCCGGGCATACTCCCTGCTGAAATATCCCTTCTTGACCTCAATTGAGATGTCTGCGGTTCTTATTGCCTTTTCCGTTATTCTTTCGGCGTACAGCACTTTTGTGGATGGGGAAGTAGCAATGCCTCTCGAGGCTCCGTATCCCTCACTCCTATGCTCACCTGGAAAAGGGGGAACGTGTTTCATGGTTTCCTTTGAAATACCCGTGCCAGTACTGCTCTCGGGTTTTTGAAAAAACTTGTTTGCGGACCTTTTGGTATAGCTTCCCTTAGTAATTATGCCTATCAAGCCAAAAAGCGAAATGACAAGAAGCAGAGTGAAAGCCACAATCAGGGGTTTTCTCCAGCGGGGACTAAGCGTTTGTATTCTCATCGCTTTCCTCCTTCAATCGTTCCTGCTCTATTTGACGAAACACTTAAAGTCATTGTTCCGCAGCATTAGACCAGGGACGCGTTTCAAACCAAAGAAAAAAGAACGGCACTTTGAACATGGCTTGGAAAAGGCTTTTTGCGCAGCATAAAGCAGCAAGGCCCCGATTTGAATGGGGATTATATATAATGAAAGTAGAACGGGATCTCCGCGAACGGAGGTGCGATCGTTTGGATAATGTTATTCTGCTCGAAAACATCAGAAAGACTTTCAGATCTCCTATGCTACGCATCAAGAGAACCGCTATAAGTGACCTTTCCCTTGGCGTCAGGGAGAACAGTATATTCGGACTTCTCGGACCGAACGGCGCGGGTAAGACCACGACGCTCAAAGTAATTCTCGGGCTTGTGTCACCGGACAGCGGCACAGGAAATGTGCTGGGAAAGCCATTGGGTAGTAAGAGTACGCGCGCCAGAATAGGTTTCCTGCCCGAGCAACCATATTTCTACGGATTCATGACAGCGGAAAAAGCCATGATGTTTTACGGTCATCTCGCCGGGCTCGACACTGAAACGATAAGAAACAGGAGTGAAAAATTGCTAAGCCTTGTGGGGCTTCCGATAGGCTCTCATCTCACACTTGAAAAATATTCCAAGGGCATGCTCCAGCGTTTTGGTATTGCTCAAGCTCTGCTCAATGATCCCGATCTTGTGATCATGGACGAGCCATCGAGTGGGCTTGATCCAGTTGGTCAGAAGGAAATAAGAGAGATAATCATCTCCCTGAAAGAGCGGGGCAAGACCGTTTTTCTCTCAAGTCACCAACTTTCTGAGGTGGAGTCCGTATGCGACAGCGTGAGCATAATTAACAGTGGTAGAGCGGTGGCACAGGGACAGCTTGACGATCTTCTCGAGGTCAAAGGCGTCTCACTTGTAACATTTACCGGTGAGAGCGAGCGCGCCCAGAAAGTTTTTTCGCCTCTGGCAAGAAAAGTACATACGGAAAACGGAAAAACGCATGTGGAGGTTGACGCTGATAAGGTATATGAAATCATAACGAGTGGAAAGGAATTAGGGCTTTATCTCCAAACTGTGGGGCCGTTCAGAAAAACACTTGAGGACCTTTTTATGGAGATAGTAAGGGGACAGGAAATTTGAGAAATATAGCTTTTCTTGCGCTTAACGTAATCGCAGACTCTTTCAGGAAGAAAATTTTCTATGTCGTATTCCTTTTTGGACTTGCTATGCTCGCGCCTTCACCCCTACTCCCATCTTTCGAGCTGGGCCTTCAGCTGGAATTTTTGAGAGATGTTTCGCTGAGCCTGACTTCCCTGTTTGGGGCTGTCCTTGCTGTTATAGTGGCAGTCGCCCAGCTGCCTGTAGAAATAGAGAAAAAAACAATATATAACATTCTGTCCAAACCAGTTAGTCGCCTTGAATACTATGTCGGCAAATTCCTAGGGGTAATCGCAACGCTTGCGATAATACTTATCGTGATGGGAATTGAAATAATACTCCTCATTTACTTCAGACTCAAAACCTTCTCACCTATCGTTTTTGAGGGTATTTTTCTGGTATTTCTTGAATCCTGTGTCATCGCAGGCTTCTGCTATTTCTTGACAACGTTCGCCAGTATTCCGGTTAGCGTACTTGCTGCGATATTCTTTTATGTTCTTTGCCATGTGAAAACAGGATACCTCTACGAGAAACTCGTCGAGGACGCCAGCGGAGCCTTGCGCATTATAGCCTGGAGCGTTTACTACCTGATACCTAACCTGGAAAACTACAACGTTTCCCAACAGGTTGGCTACGGGCACGGTGTGCCTTTCGGTTATGTAGCCCGTGTCTTCTCGTACGCCCTGCTTTTTACTGCACTTTTTATTTTTCTTGGCTACAATGTCTTCAGGAGGAAGGACCTTTGAAAAAAAATGGCAAAACTGAAAAGATTGCGCACTTCATCATCTCCTGGAGATTCTTTGTGCTTATCGTCTTAACGGCAAGCCTGCTGGGTGCGGTTTTTCTTCAGTACTCGATTGATTCAAGTTCCGCTTATCGGGCCTCATGGAGACAATCAACACCAATAGATACGGGAAAATCCTTTCTCGACCTTCTTGGAGGGGTACGCCAGGCATTAGCCGCCTGGATCTGGACAAAGACCGATGAGGTCTATCACACTTATGGAATCGACCTTTACAAAAATAAGTCGCTATACCCGTATTACAAGCTCGTAACCAGCCTTGACCCCAATTTCACAATTGCTTATTACTTTGCGAGTTATATGCTTTTCAGGCTTGGCAAACAAAAGCAGGGTTACGCGCTGGCGTTAGAAGGTCTTCGAAACAATCCGACATCATCCCTCCTGCATAGAAACCTTGCAGAAATATATCTGTTCTTCCAGAAAGACACCCGGAAAGCCAAATACCACTGTGAGCGCGCGATCGCTTACGCCAAAGACCAGAAGGATCTCACTTCCGCAAACAATCTTTTGAATCTCATAAACGAGATCCTCGAAGGAAAAAAGAAAATCCCTGAACTTGTTTCAGAAGAGCATATAAAAAAAGCGAGTCAGCACCATCACCATGAGGAGGGTGAATACTGTCCCGAATGTGAAAGGGGGAAATAGACAAAGTAAGTATCTGTCCTCTTACAGTGAGTTAACAACACCGTCTTTTATCTGAGCCTTCCCCAGAGAATAGGATTTACATGAAGCCAAACTTCTGCGCGAGTTAATCGATCATGTTTCTGAGACGGCGGTCTATGAATTCCGCGCTCCTCTTTCCCGCGCCCATCGCTTCAATGACTGTCGCCGCGCCAGTAACAATATCGCCACCCGCATAAACGCCAGGAATGCTTGTCTCTCCGGTAATGGGGTTTGTTTTTATGTATCCTCTGCCAGTTAGCTGTAAGTTTGGAGTACTTTGAGGTAGTAGGGGATTGGCTCTTGTTCCGATAGCCATCACCAAAACATCCGCAGGTATTGTTACGTACTCACCCGGAATAGGAACCGGCCTCCTTCGTCCTGATTCATCCGGTTCACCGAGTTCCATCTTCTGGCATTTTACCGCGCGGCACCATCCATCTTCACCTATGACCTCTACGGGGTTTGTAAGCATGTGGAATATGATTCCTTCTTCTTCGCCATGCTCAACTTCCTCAATCCTCGCCGGCATTTCCTTTCGAGACCTACGATAGACTATATGAACACTCTTCGCGCCCATCCGCAGGGCGGTTCTCGCAGCGTCCATCGCGACATTTCCTCCGCCAACGACTACAAAAGTTCCCCTCTTTTTCACGGGAGTGTCATATTCTGGAAACTCCCTCGCCCTCATGAGATTGCACCTGGTCAAAAATTCGTTGGCGGAATACACACCGTTAAGATTCTCCCCCGGAATTCCCATGAAAACAGGCAATCCTGCTCCAATGCCTATGAAAACCGAACGAAAATCCTTGAGAATTTCTTCCACAGTTGCTGTTTTTCCAACGACAAAGTCGCAGACTATTTCAACACCCATTTTTCGAAGAATCCTTATCTCCCTGTCCACGACCCACTGTGGTAGCCTGAACTCCGGTATTCCGTACGTGAGGACACCCCCCGCGACGTGAAGAGATTCAAATATCGTTACCTTGTGACCTCTTCTGGCAAGCTCCGCGGCAGCAGTAAGCCCCGCAGGGCCAGAGCCGATAACAGCAACGGGAAACCCGCGGTTTTTAATTACTTCAGGCACGCTCTCAAGACCCCTCTCAACCTCATAGTCGGCAACAAATCTTTCCAGTTTTCCAATTGAAACCGGTTCTCCTTTTTTCCCCAGGACGCACGTCGCCTCACACTGGTTTTCCTGCGGGCAAACTCTTCCGCAAACTCCAGGAAGCAAATTATCACGCCTGATGCGCGATAACGCCTTTTCGAACTTTCCGTCAAGTATCTCAGCAATGAAACCAGGAATATCGATTGATACGGGACAACCCTCCACGCATTTTGGCTTCCTGCATGCAAGACATCTCATAGCCTCTCTTTTTGCCTCATCTGCAGAATACCCGAGCGCAACCTCATTAAAGTTTTTCACTCTCTCCTCAGGCTTTTGTCTACTTACAGGCACTCTCTCCTTCACAATTTTCTTTTTTTCTTTTTCTGCCATTTACCCCAATCCTCAACACTCAGCAAATCTCACGAATACCGATTTTCTATGATAAAGAAGCCGGATAAGAGGTGTAAAAGCAAAAAAATGGTCTTCTCTCATCTCGCTTTTTCTTCAATAAGAACCACCGCGATTGACGCGATTCCTTCTCGCCGGCCTGTAAAGCCAAGACCCTCCGTGGTCTTGCCCTTTATTGAAACATTCTCAAAAGCGACACCGCATAACAGTGCGATGCCCTTTCGCATCTCGTCGCGGTAATGCGATATTTTTGGCTCCTCGCAAATCACCACTATGTCAACGCACTTTATGACGAAACCTCTCCTGTGAACAACCTCTACCACCGAGGAAAGGAGTTCCGTGCTTCTCGCGTCTTTAAAAGAAGGATCGCTGTCGGGGAATATCTCGCCGATATCACCCTCGCATGCGGCCCCTAAAATAGCGTCCATTAAGGCATGAAGGGCAACATCGGCGTCAGAATGCCCGGTAAGCCCTTTCTCATAGGGAATCTCAATGCCGCCAAGATAAAGTTTTCTTCCAGGAACAAACCTGTGAGCATCAAAACCAATACCCACTCTCAACTTGACCACCCCGACGCGAGTAATCGCTCGACAACCAGCAGATCCTCAGGGTATGTAACCTTAATGTTGTATCTTTCGCCTTTAATAACACCTACTTTACCTCCAGCAAACTCGACCAGCGAAGAGTCATCTGTTCCCTCAAAACCTTTTTCGATCGCTATCCGGAACGCTTCCTCAAGGCGAGATCGAATAAAAGCCTGGGGGGTCTGAACCGCCATCAGCCTCTCCCTGTCCAGTGTCTTAACAACCGTACTGTCATCCACTTCCTTAACAGTATCAGTAAGCCTGACCGCGGTTATGAGACCGTCGAAGCCTTCTGGTATCTTGCACACACAGTCTATCAGACTGCCCGACACAAGTGGTCTTGCGCCATCGTGGATTACAACTATATC
>JACVIW010000156.1 GCA_015711695.1 Candidatus Geohydrothermomicrobium daggyaiense | reverse complement strand
GACTTATCGCTTCATTCACATCACTTACAACCTTAACCGCAAGAATCAAGTCGAGATATTCCCGGTACCAATCCTCCTCGGTCGCTTCTTCGCAATCACCAAGAATACTCTTTGTGGTCGGACATCCACGCAAACGTACACCTTTTTCACGCAATTTCCCTGCCAGGCCTGGGAGGAATTCTGCAGCAATATCCTGGTGAATGAGCAACGTTTCGCAGGCGTTGCAAACACCTGGTCTCTGAGTCTTAGCATTGACAACTATTCTCATCGCCATATCAAAATCCGCGCCAGCATCCACATACACATGGCAGTTCCCAACCCCTGTTTCTATTACGGGAACTGTTGAGTTTTCTACAACGGTGCGAATGAGCCCCTCTCCCCCTCTTGGTATTAAGAGATCCACAAGTCCATGCATACGCATTAATTCCAGGGCTGACTCCCTGTCAGTGCGGCGTATTAGTTGTATGGAATCCTCTGGCAACCCTGTTTCAGCTACAGCTTTTGCGATAACGTCAACAAGTACAGAGTTGGAGTTAATCGCATTAGAACTCCCTCTTAAGATCACCGCATTACCGCTTTTGATACATAAACCAGCAGCATCAACAGTTACGTTTGGGCGAGCTTCGTAAATTATTCCGATGATGCCAATGGGAACACGCACTTTTTCTATAACAAGGCCATTTGGCAATTTCCAGCCCTCAATTATCTCACCCACCGGGTCCTTCAAAGAAGCGACCTGGAGAAGGCCCTGAGCCATCTCCCTGATACGCGATTCGTTTAAAGTCAATCTGTCAAGTAACGCTGCTGAAATTCCCTTTTTTTTCCCTTCCTCTATGTCCTTTAAATTTTCATCAAGGATAAGCGCAGTAGAGTCAGTTAACGCTTTTGCCATTGCGCAAAGAGCCGCGTTCTTTTGCTCGGTGCTCGCCTGTGCAATTGCTTCTTTTGCCAATTTTGCTTTCCGGGCAATGTCTTCAACCTCTCTCATAAAAAACCCCCCTTAGGAATGGAATCTTGCCAGGTTTTAAAAAGGTTAAAGCAACCCAAAAAACAACTAAAAACAACTATATACTGGCATTTTATTAAACTGGCAGTTGTAAGTGAGAAGATATCACTTACTGGTAATTCGAGAAACTTCGAAATTAAAAATAACAAGGCTGTCACGGTGTATGATCGCCTCGGCCCTTTCTCCAAGAACTTCCCTTACCAGATGGCTTTTCATTCCTTTAATCAACCGGGCCTCGGCTGAATTATAGTTAGTAAGCCCTTTGCCTATAACCTTCCCGCACGGCACAGCTATTTCCACGCAATCGCCAACACCAAATTCTCCTTCCACGTCTATGATTCCCGCGGGAAGAAGGCTTTTCCCTTTTTTTATTATCGCGTTCGCCGCCCCATCATCGACAACGATCCTGCCCTTTGATTCTTTGGCGAAGCCTATCCAGTGCTTTTTAAGGCTTATACGTCCTGAGGCGGGAAAATAAGTGCCAACCTGCTTTCCGTTAATTATTTTCTCAAGAGTTCGCTTCTTCCTGCCATTCGCAATTACAACGGGAACACCCGCCGATACCGCGATCTTCGCGGCCTGTATCTTGGATGACATGCCACCCGATGCGAACTCAGACCCGATTTCCCCGGCTGACTTTTCTATATCTGGAGTTATCTTACAAACTTTTTTCAAAAGCTTTGCCCCTTCGACTTTCCGTGGGTCTGCACTGTAAAGTCCCTCAATATCGGTGAGAAGAACAAGAAGGTCTGATCTTATAAGAACAGCCACAAGCGCTGCAAGCATATCGTTATCTCCGAATGTTATCTCCTCTGTAGCCACGGTGTCATTCTCGTTTATCACGGGAACGACCCCCATCTTAAAAAGGTTTTCAATCGTGGCACGCGCGTTCAGGTATTGTCTTCTATGACTCATATCCGACTGCGTAAGAAGAATCTGGCCTGTATCCAGACCTTTCGAGAAAAAGAGGTCCGTATATATTCTTATTAAGAGCCCCTGACCTACGGAAGCAATTGCCTGCAATTCCTGAATTTCGCGTGGTCGGTTCTTTATTTTCAACCTTTCCATTCCCGCCGCTATCGCTCCAGAAGAAACAAGGGCTATATCCATACCTCTAGCCCTGGCACATGCAATCTGATCAACCAATTCTTCGAGCCTTTCCCGGTCTATTTTTCCCGTCCTCTTTGTTATAACAGCGGTGCCAACTTTTACTACAATCCTCTTCAGATCGCCCATCAGTTACCACCCTTGCGCTTCGAATCTTTCTTATCCGAAGAACCCTTGATCTCTTCGTCAGGAATAAACTCGAAAGTCCTCCCCGCGATCACGACCTCATCCCCGCTTTTTGCTCCTGCTTTCACAAGAGCGTCCTCGATACCAGTTGACTTGAGTTTTCTCGAAAGGTGCTCAAGTGCATCATCCGAATCCCAGTCGGTCATCAATACCATTCTCTCGATATGCCCCGACTTTACAATGAACCTACCTTCATCACGCTCTATCTCAATCTCCGCAGGTTCCGTACCAGGCTTAAAAACCGTGAAAATTCTCTCCTCCAGAGCGACTTCTTTTCTGCTCTGAAGCACGAGTTTTTCGAGCTCTATCTTCAAATCTTCAACTCCGTCCCCCCTTACGGCACTGATAGCTTTGAAATTCAGCCCGAGTTTTCGGCATTCCTCTTTCAGCGCCACCAGAGCCTCATTATTAACCGGTAGATCAATTTTGTTCGCAGCTACTATTTTGACGCGCTTCACGGTGCTGCGATCAAACAGTTCTATTTCACCAAGAACTGTCTTCAAATCCTCCACCGGATCTGACCGGGCTTGAAGAGATACATCAACAAGACAAACGATGACATGCGCTCTGGTTATATGTCTCAAAAACTGGACCCCCATCCCCTTTCCTTTATGAGCGCCTTTCACCAGGCCAGGAACATCCGTTACGACGAAGTCTATCTGCTCCCCGTTAACAACACCTAAATGTGGCTCTTTTGTTGTGAAAGGATAATCTGCGACTTTTGGACGAGCCCGAGAAACCCTCGTGATTAATGTAGATTTCCCGGCATTAGGGAGTCCAACAATTGCCACGTCAGCAACAATCCTAAGCTCAAGGTGAATCTCCAGTTCTTCTCCTGGCTCCCCCTTTTCAGCAAATCTCGGAAGGGGGCCGGCCTCTTTTACAAGGGAGGCATTTCCCCTTCCGCCCCGTCCACCGCGAGCGACAAGAACCGACTGACCGTCGCTCAAAAGGTCTGCGATTATCTCTCCCTTATCGTTTCGCACGATTGTTCCCACCGGCACGTCGATGAAAAGATCTCTACCATCTGACCCGGTTTTGCAAGAAGATGAGCCCCTTTTGCCCGAAGAAGCGATAAAGACCTTCTTATTGCGGTACTCGAAGAGAGTGGAACGACTAGCGGAAGCCCTTATATAGATATTTCCTCCCCTTCCTCCGTCTCCTCCGTCAGGACCTCCCCTGGGTCTTGATTTCTCCCTTCTGAAGGAAACGCATCCGTCTCCCCCGTTTCCAGCTTTAACACGAATACGAGCCTCATCAATAAACATGGATTTCACCCGGATATAATGCGAATCAATATCACAAAGAGGATTATTCGGTGGTTTCCCGTTTTGCTCTGGATAGGTTTCTTAATACTTCAAGTTTCTCTTTTTGCTTCTTGCGCCTGTCAAGCCTTTCATCATAGCTCCTGTCCAGGACCATCTTTATAACCTCGACGAGGAGAAGCGGATTGAAAGGCTTGATTATGTACTCATCGGCACCAAGTTCCCACCCGCGAATTACGTCACTATCCTGCGTTTTCGCGGTGACAAGTATCACTGGAAGTTCTTTTGTTTCCTCCCTGCTCCTGATATGTTTCAATACCTGCCAGCCATCCACACCTGGCATCATTATGTCAAGAACAACGAGATCGAGTGGCTCTTTCGAGATTATTTCGAGCGCCTGTTCACCTGAAGTGGCCTCGAGGACTTCATATTCGTTGAGCTTCAGGTTAACCTTTATGAGCCTCACCATTGTGGGGTCATCATCCACAACGAGAACCCTCTTGCCATTCAAGTTAAGCCCTCCAATTGGGTTAGAAAGACCAGTCAGAAATTATTTTCCGGATTTGCCATTATCACCCGCATAAAGCAGGAGCTGTTAATCGCACACGCCACAAACCTACCGAAGGGACAAAGATGATAATACCTTCTATCCCGAACCCCCAGCAACATTATTTTCTGCGGGCGCCACGCTCACCACGGAAACTTTACCGCTCTTGCGAAACTGAACATAGCCATCTCTCTTCGCGTAAAGGGTGTAGTCGCTGCCAACACCCACGTTATCGCCAGGTTTTATTCTTGTCCCGCACTGGCGGACGATAATGCTCCCTCCGGTCACGTATTGCCCGCTGAATCTCTTCACCCCGAGGCGTTTTGAGTGGCTATCTCTCCCGTTTTTTGAACTACCCACGCCTTTTTTGCTTGACATTCGCAACCTCCGCTCATGACCAAATATGATCAAATTCTATAAAAACCAGAACCCTTCGCAAGCGTCTTTCCAACGACAACTTTTAGAAATTCTTCCTAACTCGAAAATATTATATCTTTAATTCTAACTTTAGTCAGTTGCTGGCGATGGCCTTTTTTTCTTCGGTAGCCTTTTTTGGGACGATATTTGAACACAATGATCTTTTTGCTTCTACCCTGTTCAATAACCTCGCCTTTTACCCTCACTCTACCCAGGTCTTCCGATTTCGTAACGACTTTCTTCCCATCGTGGAAAAGAAGCACATCATCAAAATCGAGCTCCTCCCCTACCTGACGCTCAAGTTTTTCGACAGTTATCACGTCGCCAGGAGAAACCCTGTATTGCTTTGATCCTGTTCTTATCACGGCATACATACCTGCTCAAACCCCCATCTTTCGAATGGCGTTATTATACATCAAACGCAATCGTCAATCCTCGACAACGGCTGCGTAAAGCCGCTAATAAGGAAAGACCTAAAACGTGAGCTGAAAATTTAGATAAAGGGATTAGTAAGTAAAACTTCCATCCAAATTGTATAGAGAAAAATAACATATGAAAGACGATTCTGAGGAAAACTCTGCACATGATTTCAGTCAATGTCGTTAGCTTTCACGTCTTGAACAGAAGACCCCTGCCCTCGCAATTCGGACAAACCCTTCCAAGAACGCCACTCAAACCCTCCGTCACGTTTTTGCGTGTCATCTCCACGAGCCCGAGCGGGGAAAGTGTTACAACCTGAGTCTTCGTCCTATCCCTGGAAAGTTCTTTTTCGAAAGTTCTGAAAACTTTTTCCCTGTTTCTTTGGCTTTCCATGTCTATAAAATCGATCACAATTATGCCGCCGATATCCCTGAGCCTTAGCTGACGAACGATCTCCACCGCCGCCTCAAGATTTGTCTTCAAAACGGTATCTTCGAGACTCTTATTACCTGTGAACGAGCCCGTATTAACGTCTATCGCGGTAAGCGCTTCTGCCTCGTCAATAACAAGGTACCCGCCCGAGGGAAGCGCTACTTTTCTTTCGAGCGCCCATCTAATCCCTTCTTCAATCCGCAGTTCCTCGAAAAGATCCCCATCTCCTTCGAAGATTCTTACCCTATCTTTCAAGTCAGGAGCAACAATAGAGAGGTAGTCCATTATCCGCCGGTATTCTTCCACAGAATCCACGATAACGCTTTTGAAATCACGTGTAAGAGCGTCTCGTATTACCCTTATTGCTATGTCAGGCTCCTGATACACCAATTTTGGGGGTCTAGCATTCTTGATCTTCATTTCTATTTGTTTCCACTGGCGAACCAGATATTCAAGATCCGCTTCAAGTTCGCTTTTCTTCGCCCTGTTCGCCGCGGTTCTTATTATCGTACTGCCGTGCCTGGGTCTTATTTCTGATGCGATCCTTCTCCAGCGTTCCCTTTCTTTCTCCGGTAACTTTCTGCTTATGCCAAACTTTCGTCCA